>JADJWV010000002.1:2272500-2572500 GCA_016716185.1 Saprospiraceae bacterium
ATTGAAACACATGTCTCCTGTTTTTGGAATCATCTTCATTATCGGATTGATCTCTGCGTTATTCCCAAGTGCCGACGGTGCGATCACTGCACTTACTTCTTCGTTTTGCATCGATATCCTGGATATAAAAGAGCGTGCAGATCTGAGCGAAGAAGAAAAAATTAAACTGAGAAAAAAAGTTCATTACGTTTTCGCCTTTATATTCCTCATCCTGATTTTTGTTTTTAAATGGATCGATAACAAATCCATAATCGATGTCATTTTAAAACTCGCCGGCTATACCTATGGCCCATTGCTTGGTTTATTTTCATTTGCTCTCTTTTCGAAAAGAAATTTACCGGAGAACTTTTCAATTGTGTTTGTTTGTTTATCCGCAATTGCTCTGGTGTATTTGCTCGATAGTCAATCTGCAGTTTGGTTTAGCGGATTCAATCTCGGTTTTTTAAATTTAGGCCTCAACGGATTATTTACTTATATTGGTTTGTATTTCATTTCTAAAAAAGTTATATGAATCAAAGGCCTTTGACCGAAGCACCTTCATTATACAGGGATCTCGAAAAAATGAGCACCGCAGAGATCCTGCAAGCGATGAACAACGAAGATCAAAAGGTTGCAGTGGCTGTTTCCAAAGTATTGGATGCTGTACAAAAATTTGTCGATCATCTGACAGAAAAAGTTTCCAACGGTGGTCGCCTTTTTTATATCGGTGCCGGAACGAGTGGCCGACTTGGAATTATTGATGCTTCTGAATGTCCGCCAACTTTCGGAGTAAGTCCGGATCTCGTCATAGGGATCATGGCCGGAGGAGATCGTGCCATAAGAAAGGCCGTCGAATTTTCTGAAGACGACGAAACATCAGCCTGGGATGAGCTCTCCAGATATTTTATCAGCCAGGAAGATTGCATTGTTGGCATTGCTGCGAGCGGAACGACTCCCTTTGTCGTCGGTGGATTGAAGATGTGCCGCGAACATGGAATCACTACAGCATGCATTTGCTCCAATCCTGGAAGTCCGGTCACGCAGCATGCCGATTTTCCAATAGCAGTTGAACTCGGGCCGGAATTTTTGACGGGAAGCACCCGGCTAAAAAGTGGTACAGCTCAAAAAATGATCCTCAACATGATTTCAACCTCGCTGATGATCAATTTAGGTCATGTTAAAGGCAACAAAATGGTTGACATGCAACTGACCAACAAAAAACTTGTAAACAGGGGAATTCACATGCTCTGCGAAGCCTACGGAATCCATGAAGATGAAGCCAAAAAATTACTTGATCAATACGGTTCCGTCAGAGCAGCTTTAGAGCGGAAATCTTAGATATTTTCTTCACAGCGAGAATTTACACCAAAAAATCAGGGTTTACCATGATACAAATTCAGGGTTTACCCTCTTGTTTTCGGAGTTTGCTTTGTCATAACTTGCATTCGTTAAAGCTCTAAACGATATAGCTGGAAGAATTTTGATGTGAGCAGGCAGCGAAACACCATTTTTCATCCTCTCTATATCAGAGACATTTTTTAACCCTAACACACATATTATGGAACCGACCAGAACCATCCTGAGCGATGCTTACAGGCAACCTGAGGCATCTGCAAATTTAAATGAGCAAACGAATTGGCTTAGCCATTTTCGTAAAAACCTCAGTTGGATTAAACCAACAATTCCTCTTCATGAAGAAGAAACTCCAGGTGAGCTGCTCCCTGAATGATGAACCCTAACTAAAATTAATTTTCGTTTCTGTTGGTACGTCATGCTCCAATCTTTTTGGGGCATGATGTTTTTAGGAGCCTTTAGGCCTTTAGACCTTTAGACCTTTAGACCTTTAGACCTCCCGATAAAATGTTCGTGATTATTTATTTCGTAAAAAACTATATCATTTTATCGGGAAGACCTTTAGACCTTTAGAAAATCCGAAATCTAATTTATTAGTTCCTGAAAATTAAATTCTTTACTTTTTTTAATGCGTTGCATAAAGTACTAAAAAATAGATACTAACGAGCGTTTGGCTGGCCATTTTTTAACCAATAATAATATTTTACTCTTTGCTTTTCGCTTCCTGCTTTTCGCTCTTTACTCTTTACTCCCTCTTTGCTTTCTGCTTTTAGCTTCCTGCTTTTCGCTCTTTACTCCCTCATTGCTTCCTCCTGTCTTCTCTCCTCTTTGGTCCTTTCAAAAACGTCACGAGGAAGAAAATATTCAGATGCAGAAGATTGCTCTTCTCTCCAATCAGGAATCTGGCGTTCGTCAAATTCCCGGTAATTTCTAAAAACATAGGCAGCCCACAAACCGGCAATTGTACCGAAAATATGGCTTTCCCAGGATACCCTTTCCTCCGTAGGAAAAAATCCTGCGAGATATCCGCTGTACATAATTACCATAACAGCCATTAATGCGATCGACTTTACATTTCTGCGAAAAATTCCGGAGAAAAAAATAAAAGAAATCAATCCGTAAACCAATCCGCTGGCTCCGATGTGCGAATAATTGCGACCCAAAAAAAATACCATCAATCCGGTCATGGTCAAGATCAGAAATAAACTCGACCAACCGATACTTCTGTAGAAATAAAATAGAACTCCGGATGTAATGAATAACGGAGGCAGATTTGAAAACAAATGTCCCCATCCGGCATGAATGAATTGACCGGTGATGATTCCGTACCACTGACTAAAATCACGGGGATATATACTCCAATTGTATTTAGGTATTTGGCTGACCAAAAAAAACAAGTGAACAAGGACACACAGCAAACTTACCGACAATGCAACAATCAGCGCATTTTGTAAATTTTCCTTTTCTCTTCTTAATAATTCACTCATGAATATCTTCTTCGCACAAGCTTTAACAAGACCTGGGCATTTTTAATTTTAGTTTCATCCATCCAGTTAAACTTATCGACAAACTCAGAGCATAGAAATTGCGTAGCTTCATCGTAATTTTTCAGGCCGTTTAAGGTGTTCATCGCATTTTCAAACAAACCCTTGTCACCTCCGAATAATACATTCTGACAAACAATTTTCTCGTTCAGCCCGAAAGCAGTGGATATGTCTTTTATAGGAGTAGATTCGAGTTTTCCTGACAGATCACCGGAATCTTTTAAAGCAAGCAATTCGGAATATTTACTCAAATCGGATTTTGCTTCTTTGCGTTGGGGTTTAGCCACCGGAGACTCGGGTGCTTCAATCTTTTCGACTTCATGCCCATTTGAGGAAATGCTTTCCTGTTCCTGAGATTCTACTTTTAATTTTTGTATCGCTTCCCGTATGCGCTGGTTGTAGTCCAACAATAAGTTTTTTTCACTTTGGGTAAAATCATCTTCATGGGCGTATACCTCCAGGATCTGATTCATTTTCTGCATCCATTTGCGGATCTGATTAAAGTCCATAGTTTAATTTTAATTTTTGAAAAAACGCCCGAAGCGTTGAATTTATTGGTGCAAATGTAGCTTGTTTTGACAGTTCAGTTTAAGGGAAAAGTTAATATATATAAATTTTATAGATATTTGCACCGGGAATGTTTATCGAACCAATCTACAAATCACAGCGCAGCGGATGGATAGAAGTCATCTGTGGCTCCATGTTCAGTGGGAAAACAGAAGAACTCATCAGAAGGCTGAAAAGGGCGAGAATCGCCAATCAAAAAGTTGAGATCTTCAAACCCAGCAAAGACATCCGCTACGATGAACGACGCGTGGTATCGCATGATGAAAATGCGCTGCTTTCCAAACCCATATGCCATTCCTTAGAACTTAAATCTGTCTTACAGGAAACCGAAGTTGTTGGTATTGATGAGGCTCAGTTTTTCGATGCCGAATTTCCCACTCATTGCCAGGAATTGGCGATTTTGGGTAAAAGGGTTATCGTAGCGGGGCTGGATATGGACTTCAGAGGAAGACCTTTTGGTCCGATGCCCGATATTATGGCGGTGGCGGAATACATCACCAAAGTTCACGCCATATGCCCGCATTGCGGAAATTTAGCAACCCATTCGTACCGGCTTAGCAACGAAGAAGAAACCATACTACTGGGTGAGAACGATAAATATGAACCCCGCTGTCGCTATTGTTTCTCATTAGGAGCCATACTCCAATTCAGATGATCAAAAACCATGGAAAGCAAACGCATACATTCTGCCCTGATATCAGTTTATAACAAGGAAGGCCTCGAACAAATTGTTAGAAAGCTCAATGAATTGGATATTGTAATCTATTCTACAGGGGGTACCAAAGATTTTATCGAAGACCTGGACGTTCCTGTCATTTCAGTCGAAACCATCACAGATTATCCTGCTATACTGGGTGGACGGGTTAAAACTTTGCACCCAAAGATTTTCGGTGGAATTCTGGCCATTCGCAATGAAGACCATCTGAGTCAATTGGCACATTTCAGGATACCCCTCATTGATCTGGTTGTCGTTGATTTATATCCATTTGAAGAAACCCTGAAGCAAACAGAGGTACACGAAGAGATCATCGAAAAAATAGACATTGGAGGCATATCCCTGATCCGTGCGGCAGCTAAAAATTTTCAGGATGTGGTAGTGGTTCCTTCCATGTCGGATTACAATCAGTTGCTGGATATTTTAGCAAACAATGCAATTTCATCCATCGAGGAACGCAAATCATTGGCTTCCAGAGCATTTGAAGTCAGCCAACACTACGATTCCTGCATTCACGATTACCTTCGGGGAAGCCTTACCAAACGAAAAGCCGAACTCAGGTATGGCGAAAATCCACACCAGCATGCCCGTTTTCTTGGCAACCTCAACGAGTGTCTGCAGGTTCTCTCCGGAAAAGAACTTTCTTACAATAACATTCTCGACGTTGATGCCGCATTAAATCTGATGTCTGATTTCAGACGTGGCGATCCCTGTTTTGCAGTGTTTAAACACACCAATGCCTGCGGATTGGCCGTAAGAAAAAATTTAAAAGATGCCTGGAACGCTGCTTTAGCGGGTGATCCGGTTTCAGCCTTTGGTGGGATTTTGATTTGCAACCGAAAGTTGGATCTCGAAACAGCCACAGAAATAAATCCATTATTTTACGAAGTGTTGCTGGCCCCTGATTTTGGCGAAGATGCTTTAAAATTGCTGACAGCTAAAAAGAATAGGATCCTCATCCGGATTTTACAATGGCCGGAACAATTAACATCGATCAGAACGGCAATTAATGGTATCCTCGAGCAGGACTCCAACAAGCACCATGCATCTGCAACAGATTTAAAATGGGTAACCTTACGTGAGGCAGATGCACTTCAAACAGAAGACCTGCTTTTTGCCATCCATTGTGTTAAACATTTGAAATCCAATGCCATTGCTTTGGTAAAAAACAAACAGTTGATTGGCATGGGATGCGGCCAAACTTCGAGAGTTGATGCCTGCAAACAAGCCATCGACAAAGCCAGAAAAATGGGATTTGATCCGAAGGATGCCTGCCTTGCTTCGGAAGCATTTTTTCCGTTTCCGGATTGCGTGGAAATTGCCGGAGAAGCTGGTATTTCGTCCATTTCTCAACCCGGTGGTTCCGTCAATGACAATCAAAGCATAACCAAGGCGGATGAATTAGGAATCGCCATGGCTTTTACTGGAATCCGACATTTCAAACATTGATGAGGCAAAGACTGTGCATCGATCTCGGCAATTCCCGCGCCAAACTTGCCATTTTTCACGATCGGTCGCTTCACAATTATGCGAGCTACGATCTCCCGGACACAGACCACATTTCCGGTTGGTTAAAAGAACAGGAATTCGATTCGCTGATCTATTCTACCGTGCTGGATCCTAATCCAGTTTGGTTGGAGTCGCTCAAGGATCAAGTCCAGTCTGTCCGGCTCACAGCACAATGCAAATTACCGGTAAAGCTAGACAAATACGAAACACCTCATACACTGGGTTCTGATCGAATAGCTGCCCTTTGCGGAGCTGTGCAACTCCATTTATTAGATGCTTCAATTCTCATTGTCAATGCAGGAACCTGCATGACTTATGATGTTATAAACACAGATGGCCAGTTTTTGGGAGGAAACATTTCACCCGGACTTGAAATGCGCTATCTGGCCATGCATAAATTCACCTCCGCTTTACCATTGGTCCACCCCCTGCATCCCGGAGATCATCTTTTGGGTAGGACCACCCAGGAAGCTATTGAAAACGGCGGATACTTTGGGCTTATCTTTGAAATTGAAAATTATTTTTCGCGGCTTTCAGAAAATTATCCGGGATTAAAATGCGTTTTGACTGGCGGAAACGCACACAAATTGGTAAATCGCCTTAAAATTGACATTTTTGCGGATCCTTACCTCTTGCTTAAAGGATTAAATTACATTTTGGAAATCAATGAATCGGATTAAACTATTCTCTTTTATCATCCTCATAGTCTGTGCTTTACGTAGCCATTCGCAAAATTCTGAAAACAATCCTCTTTCCAGATATGGATTGGGCGATCTTAGAAACAGCAGCCCCTCGTGGATGATGGGAATGGCCAATTCGGGAGTTGCCTTTTCTTCAGAACAATTATTCAACAACCTGAATCCTGCTTCTTCGGCTTTCTTAAATCAAACCGATGTGGAGGTCGGCATCTTTGCCAAAAGCAGCAGTCTGGAAGATTCCTACAACACCAAGTACAGCGAATGGACCGGTGGAATTCAACAAGTACTGATTGCGATTCCGTTACAAAACGCCATTAATGACCTTCTGGACCGAAAAAAGCGCAAAAGATTTATGGGCATGCATCTGGGTCTCAGTCCCTATTCTTCAATGGGATACAACGCCAACATCGTTGACCGAAGTGATACCAATAACATTCTCGAACGAAAATTGCAGGGAGATGGGGCGTTAACTAGTTTTAATATTGGATTTTCGTACAGGATCAATGATCTTTCTATCGGGATTGGTTTGGATTACATTTTCGGAACACTGAATTACAATCAAAATTTATTATTCGTAAGCAAGCCGGGTTCTTATGATTCCCATTTATCAGATCAGCAACATATCAGTGGTTGGAATCCGGGAATAGGATTGCTTTACCGGCGCATACTCAACAAAGCAGCGATTCAAAAAGACAACAACTTGCGTAGGAACATATTGGGTGTTGGATTAACCGTTCAAATTCCGAACAACTATACAGCCCGCTATTCTTCTTTGCATTTAGCCAGGTATGATGAATCCAATCCAACTGCCGGGAGTGTAACCGACACGCTACTCAATTTAACAGAACAGAAATCTGAAGGAGGTTTCCCATTGGGTATTCGTTTTGGCGCCATGTATTCGCATCAGGACAAATCGGGCTTGATGTTTGCGGTCGATTACAAAGCCTGGGAGAATCAGGAGCTTCCTCAATATTTTGAAGGCCAGTATGCCAATGCCCTGGGTTTGAGCTTAGGAGGCTGGATTCGCAAAGGACAGCACCATTTTGATCCTTTTTGGAAAAAATCCACGTTCCGCTTTGGACTTTATTATCAGGATGATTACCGGATCATTCGAAATGAACAAGCGCATCAATACGGAATCACTCTGGGGTGGGCTTATCCGATCGTTTTTTTAAGGCAAGATGCATTGATTCATTTAAATCTTGACCTGGGTCAGCGAAAAGCCGGAGACCTGCTTAAAGAAAATTACGTGAGGATCAGCTTCGGCGTAACCATAAACGACAACGAGTGGTTCTTGAAGCGGAAGTATAACTAGGACTGAGGGCTTTTGGGCTTTTAGACTTTTTGACTTTTTGACTTTTAGACTTTTGGACTTTAAGTCTGGTAGGCTGGTAGGCAGGTATAAAAAATTTAATTTCGATATGTAAGTACCCATGAATATTAAGAATAACAAGGCTCACTCCTTTTTCTGCGCTCATAGCGAATAACTCAGCGCAGTCTGCGGTTAAACACGAGACATCATATTCTACCAGGCTCTTTTTATGAAAAAGTACATTTTTTACCGCACCTGCCCGACTCAACGTATTATTTGAAATCTAATTTACAAAATTATCCGGACTACAATTTGACCATGGGCAATGATCCATACCTGTTTCCAGCATTCCATTTAATAAAATACATACCTCGTGGAATTAGCCTGATTGCATCGGAAGTCATGTGAAGATATTGTTGCTCATTCTCCTTTGTGAAGCTTATCAATGCAGTACCCGTCAATGATACCAATTCAAATTGAACCTGGCTTTTTACTAAATCCCCAAAGCATTCCAATTGAATCTCCGTACTGACCGGATTTGAATTTAATCGAATCCCGGATGACATTGGCATTTCATCCTCATTCGCAGAGACAAGATCATTGGTCCATCGGATCACCAGCACGTTTACATCATTTCCATCTTTATAATTGGCTACCATAATGATTTTACCATCTTTTTGTATGGTAAAATGTGGAGTGTGGTCGGTCAGAATATTGATGGCATCAAATGAAGCCAAGCCATTTTCTCCAAAACTCGAATCGATGAGTCCGTTTTCAAAATACCTCACGGCAATAAACTTGTTATGAGTAAGTACATTGTTTTCTCCGCATACCAGGTATTTGTTATCCGGCTGTTTGACCATATACAATCCGTAATCGACCGGGCCTTTAAAATCAAATGTCATTTTTCCACCATTCCCAAATCCAGGATCGAGATCGCCGTTATAAAAATATTTGGCGAGTGAAAAATCGTAATTGGTAATATCGTCCCGGACTGTTCCGGAAACCAGATACTTTCCATCCGAAGTGATGGCCGTTGTATAGCCTATGTCGTGATTGCCTGCAAAGTCGGTTTGTAAGCTGCCCGATGCACCGAAACTGTCATCGAGACTCCCATCCGGTTTTAATCTGATAAACGAATAATTAGCTTTCGGATAAACACCAGCACATCCGGTTACTAAAATATTACCGTTCGGTTCGACTAAAATGTCAAATGGAATATCTTCCCTGGTAAGAAAATTATGGTACATCCAACCGTTTCGATTGAAACTTGAATCGGGAGTTCCATTGGGTAAAAATCTGGCAACAAACCAGTCTATATCAAACGAATCGACCACACATACACCGGTCACTACAATATTCTGCTTGTCGTCAATGGCTGCAGCAATGGGTCCCGTTGATTTTCCATATCTAAAATTTACTATACCTCCATTGCCAAATTCCGGATCCGGACTCCCATTTTCAAGAAGTTGGATCAAAATTCCCATGGTATTGGGATTCACACCGCTGAAACCTCCAATCAGAATTTTACCATTCGGCAAGGCCCTAACAAATTCCAGATTTTCCTGATTGACTCCAAAATCCCAAGTCAGAAATCCGCGATTCCCAAAACTTGTATCCAATTCTCCGTTTTCGAGATATCGGAGCAATAAAAAATCATAGGCAGCTGTCTGCAATGCAATCCTGCCTCCAACTAATATTTTACCATCGGCTTGTACATCAACCGTACCCGCTTGCTCTTTGCCACCAAGATCTGTGTGTACCCAACCTCCAAGACCAAAATCAGGATCCAGCTGACCTGGCTGTGCAAATGCGGTTATGAAAAACAAATGCAAGCACAAGCTCAAGCCCGTAAGCATGTTTATTTTAAGTTTCATATAGAAAAATTTAAAGTTGTAAGCCATAAAAAGACCCCTTTGATGCCTAAAATTACATAAGCTCCGTTTGCTTTAACCAATACTTAACAGCACCGGAATAATTTATTGCGAATTTGCTCTGTTTTTTTGAAAACATATGGGTATGTCACTGATTTTAAGCTTAATCATTTTAACAGGATCTGTTTTGAATTCGTCAGATCCAGCAGCTAAAAAATTATTGGATAAGGTGTCCAAACACTATCAGTCTTTAAAGTCTCTCGAAATTCAGTTCAACTACGAATTGAAATTAGGCAATAAATCGGAGGGAATCCAAAAAGGCAGCCTCATCTCAAAAGGAGAAATGTACGTGCTGAGTTTACCGGATATTGACCTGTATTGTGACGGAACCGATCATTTTGCACACCTGAAGAAAAACAAGGAAATTCAAATCAGTAAAAAGGATGATTCGGACAATCGATATCACCCTAAAGCATTATCCTCCATCCATAAGTCTGGTGCCTACGATTTCAGAATAGAAGATAAAATCAGCGAGCAGGGTAAAAAATGGACAGTGGTTGAGTTTAAACCAATGGATTCAAACGAAACTGTATTTAAAATCAGACTTTTTATAAACGAAGCAGGAAGTTTGATTGAAAAGGTTCAATGGTTCGAAAAATCGGGAAAAGCCACCTTTGTCAGTTTTACAAAAACCAACTCCAACAAGGAAATGGCTGATAAACTATTCAAACCGGATCTAAAGAATTTAACGGGAGTTCATATCGAGGATTTAAGAGAGGATTGAGTCACGCTCAAATAATTAATTGAACTGTTTGCTTGTCCTTTGTAAAGTATAAATTTGCCTAATTTTGTTCCGATGCTGAGCAAGAAAGGACTGCTTCAAAGAATTGCCCTCGCACTGACCCGTTTCAATCAAAAAGACTATGGGAAGGCAGAACTTTGCCAGAACAAAATTTTCAGAAAATTTATTTCCAAAGCGAAGAACACCAAATTTGGGAAAGACCATGATTTTAAAAATATCCGTACGCATGCTGATTTTTGCAGCAGGGTGCCTGTAAGGGATTACGAGGATTTTAAAGTTTATATCGATTCAATCAGAACGGGAGCCCAGGATGTCCTATGGCCCGGTCGTCCCAAGTATTTCTGCAAATCATCGGGCACTACTTCAGGATCCAAATACATTCCCATTACCAAAGCAAGCATTGGCAACCACATCCGAACAGCCCGGAATGCACTGTTTCATTACATCAGCAATCACCCGGAAACAGGCGTTTTCGACGGGAAAATGTTGTTTTTGTCGGGAAGTCCGAAATTAGAAATGTCGGGTTCAATCCCCATTGGCAGGTTGTCGGGAATCGTCAATCATGAAATTCCAGCCTGGTTTCAAAGTTCTAAATTACCCCCTTACGAGCTTAATTGTGTAGAGCCCTGGGAACTCAAAATCGATGAACTTGTAAAAGCAGTCTATAAAGAAGACATCCGGGTGCTCAGCGGCATTCCGCCATGGATCCAAATGTTTTGCGAGCGACTCCTTGAATTTACGGGAAAATCTACGGTGGCTGAGGTGTTCCCCAATCTCGAACTCTATATTCATGGTGGAGTCAATTATGGCCCCTATCAGAAAAAATTGAACGAACTTTTTGGGCGGGAACTCTCTTTGATGGAAACTTACCCGGCAAGCGAAGGTTTTTTAGCATTTCAGGATCGGATCCAGGAACCCGGACTTCAGCTGGTCATTAACGACGGGATTTTTTTCGAGTTTATAGATAAAAATGAACTGAATCAACCCGACGCTAAAAGATACCTGCTGCCCGAAGTAAAGACTGACCGGGACTATGCAGTAGTTTTAAGTACCAATGCCGGACTCTGGGCCTATCTCATTGGTGATCTGGTGCGTTTTGTCTCACTGAAACCCTATAAAATAAGGGTTTCCGGAAGAATAAGTCAATTTATTTCAGCTTTTGGCGAACACGTCATTGGTAGCGAGATCGATCAGGCGATCAGTTATGCTCAGAAAACGCATAGCTTTGATGTTGTAGAATTCACGGTTGCACCCCAGGTGAGTCCATCCGACAATAAACACCCCTACCACGAATGGTTGATCGAATTTTCAGAAATCCCAAAAAATCTCAATGAAATTGCGCTCACCATCAACAGCAGATTGTGTGAACTGAATGCATATTACAAAGATCTCATCGACGGAAAGTTGCTCGATACCCTGAAGATCAGGCCGGTAAAAAGGAATGCTTTTTTAAACTACATGCGAAGCATAGGGCGTCTGGGCGAACAATTTAAAGTGCACAGGCTGAGCAATGACCGTAAAGTTGTAGAAGACTTGTACAAGGATATTGTCAGCTGAGACAGCGCATTTTAATTTTGAGGCATACTTCAGCAGCGCTGAAACCGTTATTGTGTAATGTACCTTAATCTCTTCAACTCACCCTTTTTAACCGGAGCATCATTTAATTGAATTGGGGACTTCAAAACTGCCAAGAAATTGCAAAAAAGCTTGAAAATCAATTGTTTTTAATATCTGATTACCAAAATAATGCATCCCTCTTCACAAAAAATCCTTAAATTTGCGCCCTTCATGAGAAAAATTGGTTTGGGAATCTGTTTGGCTTTGTCTTTGCTCTTGCCGGGCTGTAAATCGGGCTATGAAAAAATACGCAACAGCGGAGATCCTCAACTTATTTTAAAATCAGCCAACCAGTATTACGGGGAAAAAGAATATTTCAAGGCGCAGACCTTGTATGAATTGGTACTGACTTCATTCAGGGGCCAAAAAGAAGCAGAAGAAATTTATTTCAATTACGCCTACACCCATTATTATTTAAAAGAATACGACCTGGCATCTTACCTGTTCAAAAATTTTGCTAATACCTTTATCAATAGCACCCGGAAAGAAGATGCCGACTATTTATCTGTTTACTCGCTGTATAAAACGGCACCCGGATACAAGCTTGACCAATCTTCGACTCAAAAAGCCATTGAAGGATTCCAGCTTTTCATCAACAGCTATCCCAATTCTTCCAGAGTTGCAGATTGCAACAAAATCATAGATGAATGCCGTGCTAAATTGGAACTCAAAAGTTTCGAAGCCGGCAAACTATATTTTGAAATGGAAAATTACCAATCAGCGGTAGCAAGTTTTCAAAATTTGCTCATTGATTTTCCGGAAACAAAAAACGATAAAGAAATCAGACTCATGATTTGTAGAGCTGCTTTTCTCCTTGCAGAAAACAGTATTTACGAAAAGCAAAAATCCAGGTATTCAGAAGCACTCGAATTCACTAAAACTTTTCTAAGCAAGTACCCTGTTGGCAAACAGAGTACAGAAGTTAAAACAATAGCACAAAAAATTCAACGCAAATTAAAATCCGAACCTTATGACAGATATCAAAACACAAGTTCAAGGAATTAATCCAAACGTTAAAGCCAGAAATATTGCTGAATTCACCAGTGAAACAGGCAACATTTATGAAACTATAAATGTCCTTTCAAAAAGAGCCAATCAGCTTACCAATGACATTAAAAATGAATTGGTGGAAAAACTCGAAGAATTCGCAACCCACTCGGATACCATCGAAGAGGTACAGGAGAACAAAGAACAGATCGAGATCTCTAAATTTTATGAAAAACTTCCCAATCCAGCCATCATAGCTACGGAGGAATATTTGGAAGGAAAGCTGGTATCGAGCTATCGCAACGTTAGTCCCGATTCAGAAGCATAATAGCGCTGTTTACAGGTCTTGTCCTTTGGCTATCCAGCTTTGCGTTTATTCATATGTGGAAGATAAATACACCCTTAGTGTTTTTTGATTTTTATCAATAAATCAATTCTTTTGAGTCACCAGGATTGGAATCTGACAAATAAAAAAATTATCCTTGGAATCACCGGGAGTATCTCGGCATATAAAGCAGCAATCCTTTTGAGATTGCTAACAAAAAGTGGCGCCGAAGTTCAGGTCATTATGACCGAAGCCGCGAAAGACTTCATTGGTCCGATCACCCTTTCTACGCTAAGCAATAAACCTGTACTCCATTCCTTGACTCACGACCAGCAATGGTCGCAGCATGTACAACTGGGCTTGTGGGCTGATCTGTTGGTCGTTGCTCCTGCAAGCGCACACACGATGGCAAAATTTGCCAATGGATTGGCAGATAATTTACTGTGTGCAGTTTACCTCTCTGCAAGATGCCCGGTCATGATCGCACCGGCCATGGATGTAGACATGTGGAATCATCCTGCTACTCAAAATAACATCAGAAAATTGATGGAAATCGGTCACACGATCATTCCAGTTGAAGAAGGTCCATTGGCCAGTGGACTGGAAGGCAAAGGGAGGTTGGCAGAACCTGAAACGATCTTTTCTGCCATTGGCGAATTTTTTCAGTCGGCTTCCCTGCTTTCAAAAAAAAAAGTACTGATCACGGCGGGCCCAACCTTTGAGCCCATAGATCCGGTTAGATTTATTGGCAACCACTCTTCGGGTAAAATGGGTATCCGACTGGCTGAAGCTGCATTAATGATGGGCGCTGAAGTGCAAATAGTCGTCGGTCCGGTATCAGAACCTATCCAAAAACATCCTCGACTTTTTATTCATAGGGTCACCACAGCTTCAGAAATGTTTGAAAAAGTTAAATCATTAGACTCTGAAATCGATATTTATATTCTAGCCGCTGCAGTGGCGGATTTTAAACCGGAACATTCCGAAAAAGAAAAAATCAAAAAAGAAGGAAAATCCAACCCCACGCTTAATCTTGTACCCACACCGGATATTGCAAAGCATTTAGGCGAATCTAAAAAAAACGGTCAATTCCTATGTGGATTTGCATTAGAAACAGAACATATTTTAGACAATGCAAAATCTAAATTGCATAAGAAAAATATGGACATGATCGTTATCAATTCACCTAAAGATGATCAGTCTGCTTTTGGATTTGATACAAATAAAATATCCATTTTGGAAAATTCAGGAAAATTCGTTTCCTTTGGATTACAAACAAAAAGAGAAGCTGCCATGGTCATTTTGAAAGCAATAATTTCAAGCCTCCGGACATGATAAAAAACTTGTTTGTTAACCTATTATTATTCTTTTTAGCAGCTAATTCTGCGTTTTCTCAAGAACTCAATGCAACGGTTAGGGTCATTGCACCAAATCTGGGACTTAGCGACAAATCAATTGTGGCCCAGATGGAACGAAACGTCAAAGACTTTCTAAACAATCAGAAATGGACTCAGGATGTATTTGAAGCAAACGAACGCATCAAGTGCAATTTTCAACTGGTAATCAGTGCAGACAGGGGTGACAACAATTTATTGGTCGATATTTCTGTTCAGGCTTCGAGGCCTACACACAATACTAATTATGAAACTCCCCTACTCAATATCATCGATAAAGGGGTTCCTGTGGTTTTTGACCCGTTTAAAAATCTCGAAAATTCGAAAGAAACCTACTACGACAACCTGTCTTCTGTACTTACATTTTATGCCTATTTGATATTGGCACTAGATTATGACAGCTTCAGCCTGGAAGGGGGTGAACCCTATTTTCAGTTACTCAACAACATGATGAATAGCTTGCCCTCCAATGTTCGGGGATTTGATGATGCCTGGTCACCTTCTAAAGACAAAAGAAACAACAGATATTTCATCGTTGAAAATCTTACCAATCCTCGAATGAAATTATTCAGAAGGGCATTTTACGAATACCATCGACAGGCACTTGATCAGTTTTCAAAAGATCCTGTTTCTGCCCGGGCTACACTGACCAATGTCATAAAAGACTTCGGAAGGGCCAATGGAAATTATCCCGACACTTATTTTATGAAAATTTTCAGCTTTACCAAGCAACAAGAGATTATTGAAATTTTTAAACAAGGTACAACACAGGAAAAACAACAAGTCAGGGAAGTTATGACTCAATTGGATCCTGCGAATACAAGTCAATACAACAATTTTCTAAAATCCTGATCTTTTTACAATCCCCCGATAATGAAAAAAAGGAAAATTGCCATATTCGCTTCCGGTAATGGGACGAATGCACTTCAATTGATCAAATATTTTAAGAACCATTCCCATATACAAGTTGGGTTAATCGTAACCAATTCCAATAAGGCGGGTGTCATAGACATTGCAAAAGAACATAATATTCCGGTCTCTGTGATCAATCGTTCTTTACTCGCAAACAATAGTTTCATGACAGCTATGCTGAACCTGTACGACATTGATTTTATTGTACTTGCCGGATTCCTGCTTTTAATGCCTCCTTTCCTCATCAAATTATTTGATCAAAAAATGATCAACATTCACCCTGCTCTTTTACCTAAATTTGGTGGCAAAGGAATGTTTGGTCTAAATGTTCATCAGGCAGTGATCAATGAAGGCGATGCAGAATCAGGCATGACCATCCACTACGTGAATGAAATGTACGATCGCGGTAAAATCATTTTTCAGGCAAAATGCAAAGTTGACCGTAAAGACAGCGCTGAAAAACTCAGTAAAAAAGTACAGGAACTCGAACATCAGCATTTGCCGGAATGGACTGAGAAACTGGTCATGCAGACAAGATATATTTAAGTTTTTTCTTGAAATTCCTTCCTGGAAGTTAGCAGTTGGATCCCCAATTCCAGGTAGTGGATTTTCATTGACTGGCAATTCATATTTTTAAGTTAATTTAGAGTTCTAAAACATTTCGGTAAATGTTAAGAACTCTTTTGCTTTTTTCTTTATTTGTACAATTTATTACGTCTTCCATCGCCCAAGGTTGTGCTGGCCTCAATGCTGATGCAGGTCCGGACCAGTTTACCTGTGACCCGTTAACGCCTCTGCAACTCATGGGATCGTATTCCGGTATCCCCGATAAATATTACTGGACCCCATCGACCTATTTAAGCGATCCCAATTCGACCGACCCTTTTGTAAATGCTCCGCCTGGTAAGTATACCTATACCTTCAAAGTTGAATCCGTTGGGAATATGGATTTTATCAACAATGGCAATTTTGAATCCGGTAATTCAGGTTTTTCGCATGAATACAATTATGGGGTACCCGGTGGACCATTTGCGCCGGGATGGCTGAGTGTAGGTACCAACCCCTTTGGTTACAATACAGCCTGGACAGCTTGTGGCGACCATACTTCTGGTTCCGGAAATCAACTAATAGTCGATGGACATACCAATGCCAATGCAAAAGTTTGGTGTCAAACTGTTAATCTAACGGTTGGCCGAACTTACCTTTTCAGATTTTTTGTTCAAAGTGTATTTCCCAATAATCCGGCACAATTAAATGCTTTGGCCAATAATGTCATTTTTGGAAACATTCAGGCTGCAGGTGTTTGTGATTGGCAAATGTTTGAAGGATGTTTTACCGCTACCAGCTCCAATGTCGAAATCTGCATTCGCGAAACGAGCGGAGTAGGATTTGGAAATGATTTTGCAATAGACGACATTTCCTTGTTTGAAAAATGCATGGATGAAGATGAGGTCATCGTGGAAATCATCGATCTGAAAGCAAAGATCAACATTCCAACTCAACCCAAATGTGCATCAGATATTTTTGATTTAAACGCGTTGGGATCTTCCGCTGGCCCCAATATTCAATATGAATGGAGTTCTGTCGGCGGCAAAATCGTTTCATCCAATGGATTAATTGCAAAAGGTCAGGGAGGTGGGATGTATAAAATAAAAGTGATCTACAGAAATGGAAATATTTATTGTGAAAAGGAAGATGAAATCGAAGTGGAACCATCTGAAGATCTCGAAGCAACACTTGAGGTAGAAGGTATTGCAAACTGTAATCTCGATACGATTAAATTGCAGGCGAGTGTTTTAAACGGAGGAGGAAATTTTAGTTATTTTTGGATCCCCGCTAATAAAATCGTAAAAGGAGTTAATGACCCTACCGCTTATGTTCTGGAAGCGGGTATTTATAAAGTCGTCATCAAAGACAAAGATTCAGGTTGCGAAACGGAAATTCAGGATGTGGTGGTATCAGATACCTTGAAGCCCCAATTCAGTTTGGCGGGCGATACTTTAATCAATTGTCTGATCGATACCGCCAATCTCCTGAGTACTCCCTTTGACACGTTGCGTTTTAGTTATGAATGGACTCTACCGGATCAAAGTCTTATCAATAATAAGGTTCATATTCAATCTACAGACTCCGGAGTTTACAAACTTAAAGTATTCGACAAAGCCAACAAGTGCTTTACTGAAAAATATTGGAACGTATCCATCGATACCACTTCCCCATTCCTGGAACTTGGGCCCGATGGCGCAATTGATTGCCTGTTGCCTGAATACCTGGTCTCTGCGCAGGGATCTCCATTTCCAGATTCTGCGGACTTCAAATGGAATTTACCCGGCGGCATTTCAACTAACGAACGTTCGTTCGCAACGAAACTGATCAGAGATTCAGGTTGGGTTTTTCTAACCCTCATCAACCGCTTGAATGGTTGTGAAGCAAAAGACAGTTTGTACATTCGAGACTTTCGTGCGATCCCTCCTGCCGGCGCAGGCCAAACCGATACGCTGAATTGCAGAAAACAATCACTTGTGCTGAACGGTACCGGAAAATCAGACTCAACCCTCGTCCTGTGGACCACAACCATGGGCCGCATTCTAACAGGCCAAACCAGCTTTTCTCCGGAGATCGATCAGTCGGGTTGGTATTACTTGAATGTAACGGATACAAGTAATCATTGCTCGAATACGGATTCGGTTTACATCGCAGCTGATTTTAATAAACCTGTTGTCGTTACCGGCGCTGATCAAATCTTCACCTGCGCAGATACCCTAAAAATTCTGGATGCAGGAGGCTCTTCACAAGGACCGGAATTCACTTACAACTGGACCACCTCCAATGGTTTGATCCGCTCAGGACAAGGGACTTCCCAACTTCTGGTCAATGCCCCGGGAACCTACCTTCTGGAAATCACCAACCAGACTAACGGTTGTTCGGATACATCGTCTGTTTTGGTCTCACCTGATTTTAGCGCACCGGTGGGCAGCATTGTACAGGCCGATACACTGACATGCAACGTTAGAAAAATCACCCTTTCCGCGAATGCATCATCACCCGTTGGAAATCCAATCCGTTACCATTGGATTGCGGATGCAGGTCAAAATATAAATGGACCCAACACCTTGAATCCTGAAGTGCAGGAAGCCGGGTTGTATACCCTGATCATTTTCGATGAAGTCAATGGTTGCAGTACAAAAGTTAGCATTCAGGTGGCCGTTGATACCCTGTCTCCCCTTGCTTGGGCCGGTGCCGACCAGACCTGGAATTGTGCAACCACGCAATTGCAACTCAACGGTTCAAATTCAAGTGGACTGCATCCGATACTCTTTGATTGGAGCAGTATTAATGGGACTATTCAAGGACTAGCGAATCAAAATCAAATCATCGCTAAAGCTCCCGGGCTCTATACCCTGCTTGTCACCGACAGCGTGAATGGCTGCATCGCAATGGATACCTTGATCGTTATCGCTGATACAGTCAAACCGGTAGCATCTATTCTCAGACCTGATACGCTTACGTGTTTAAAAACGTCTGTTGTGCTGGATGCATCTCCTTCGAGTGCTGGTGGGCAATTGAATTATTCATGGACAACTTCCAACGGACAGATCTCAGGACCATCACAAATGAGAACTGCCATTGCAAATCAGTCGGGCCTTTATCAATTGATCATTCGCGATACGCTAAATTTTTGTTCAGATACAAGCACCATAGTTGTTTTGGAAAATACTCAAAAACCAATTTTAACGCTCACCGGAAATACACAACTTACCTGCGCTGTTTTAAGTACCTTACTACAGGTAAACGTTCAAAATTCTTCTGGTAAAATTAATAATTTGTGGTCCACATCTACCGGTCTCATTTCCGGCAATCCGTCGATGGATTCCATTCGCGTGACCAGACCCGGTTGGTATTACATCCAAACCACCGACAATACGAACGGTTGTTCGTCCTTGGATTCTGTCCATGTGGATCAGATGAACGACTTGAAGGTAGATGCAGGAAACACAGGACAGCTTACGTGTAACATCAAAAACCTTGCTCTGACGGGAACCGTTTTCTCAGGCTCAGGTTCCGAACAATACTTGTGGACAACAACACAGGGAAATATTCTAAGTAACCCGCAGAGTAGAAATGTTAATATTGATAAAGCTGGGATTTATTATTTCCGGGCTTTTAATCCGGCGAATGGCTGCGATGCACTCGATTCTGTGGTCGTTTCTGAAAACACTAATTATCCTACACAAGCCGAGTTGCGCGTCGATCCTATGAATTGTCCGGGAGATATATGGACGGTGAATATTGAATCCATTACAGGAGGCGAAGCTCCGCTTCAAATAACATTTGAAGGGTCGGCGTTACCGGGCCGAACCATACAAGGCAGTCTGGCCGGAAGTTACCAAATCATCATCACCGATCGCAATGGTTGTGAGCTAAAAAAAGATTTTGACATCTTGCCTGCCACGGGCGTGTCCATGAACCTGGTTCCTTATGTCAAAATTAATGCAGGCGAGTTTTATACATTACAACCTACGTTCTCCATTCCATTGGATTCAATTGGCAGTATTCATTGGAGCCCCTCTTCGAACCTGAGTTGTACAGATTGCTTTTCACCTGTTGTTCAAAATCTGAATGATGACATTGAATATTATTGTACCGTTACAGATAAAAAAGGATGCACAGCATCAGCCCGAATTAAAATAGAAGTGATTAAAAGAAATATCTGGTTCCCGAATGCATTCAGCCCGAATGGAGATCAGATCAACGATATTTTTCATCCTTATATCGAGGAAGGTTCGTTCAATCAAATTAAATTATTTAAAATTTTCGATAGATGGGGAAATTTACTCTTTGAAAGAGCAGCGATCTCACCTGAGCAGTTTCGAAACGGGTGGGACGGCAATGTAAATGGCGATAAAGCCATGCCTGGTGTTTACCTATACGTTCTTCAGCTTGAATGGAAAAACGGTGATTTGCAAATTTATTCCGGAGATTTGAGCCTCATTCGCTAAACACAAAGCATAACGAATTTGCTATCTAATTACATTGTTAAAGATTTAATTTTTTTTGAAAACGATGATTACATCATTGCTAAAAAACCAGCTGGACTCTTGTCTGAAGAAGATCCCACAGGTTCCATAAATTTAAGAAATTTACTTGAAACATACATCAAACAAACATACCCCTGGAAAAAGCGCAGCATTTGTCAATTGGTGAACAGACTTGACAAACCGGTGACAGGATTGTTGATTTGTGCGAAAAAGCAAAGTGTACTGAAAGATTTGCAAAATCAATTTTATCTGAGAACAGTACGCAAACATTACTTTGCCGTTGTAGAAGGAATTCCAAAAGAAAAATCTTCTACGATTAAAACATTTATCAAGAAAATGCAAACGGCATTTAAAGCTGTAGCGGCCAGTGCTGATGACCCCGAAGCCAAAGAAGCTGTATTGCAATATCGGTTAATGGATCAACAGCAGGGATATAGTTTACTTCAAATCGAATTAAAAACCGGACGATTTCATCAAATAAGAACTCAGCTTTCCGGACTTGGTCACCCCATATGGAATGATGAATGGTATGGAGCCAAAAGAATTATTCCGGATGCTGTGATAGGTTTATTTAGTTATTCGATACAATTCCACGATACAAAACAATCTCAAGCCAGGAATTTCATTTGTTGTCCTTCCTTAGATTCAGCACCCTGGAATTTCTTTTCGGATGAATTATCGAAAGTCTGTCAGAATAAATTTGGTTAGTTGGTTTCAGCTGAGTCGGGAATTTGTTGCGTGAAAACTTAATTCCAATGGCATTCACCCTGAATATTTCAGCCATGGTTAGTTGGAATCTTTCGGAGAAATATCGAGTTCAAGAAGTCTTTTCTTAAGATCATCTTTCATCTCTTCCTGATAACGACCTCCAATGGACTGGGCCAAAAATTTCTCTGCTGAAGCTAAAAATGCCATGTTGTTGAGCGGATGAATAAAACCGTGGCCCTCATCTGGTGCACACAAATAAATCACGGGTTTTCCGGATTTGTGTACAGCCTCCACTATTTGGTCAGATTCAGCTTTTTTAACTCTTGGATCGTTTGCACCCTGAACGATCATCAGCGGACATTTGATCTTCTCTGCTGAATACAGCGGAGATTTTTCGATCAATGCATTTTTTCCTTCCTCAGTGGTTGGATCTCCCATTCTTACATGGAACATCATCCTTCCTGCTTCCCAATAAGGAGGGATCGAGGCAAGTAAAGTTAAAAGACTAGAGGGTCCTACTTTAGAAATGGCACAAGCAAATACATCCGGAGTAAATGCCGCAGCAGCCAGGCTCGCATAGCCTCCATAACTTCCACCAATGATGCCAACTTTGGAAGCATCTACCAATCCCTGCGCTACCAAATGCTTGACACCCCAGGTTATGTCATCCTGCATTTTTCCACCCCACTCTCTGTTTCCCGCATCGAGAAATTTTTTACCATAACCTGTTGAGCCTCTGAAATTCATTTGTAAAACAGCATAACCCCGGTTTGCCAGGAATTGTGCCAGCGAATTATAACCCCAATAATCTCTTACCCAGGGACCACCATGAGGATTCACTACCAAAGGCAATTTTTTGGCTTTAACTCCGACAGGTAATGTCAAATACGCCCTGATTTCCAATCCATCCGATGAGTCATAACGGATGGGCTGCATTTCTGATAATTTTTTAGGGTCTAACTCTGGCCTAAGTTTATATTGAAACTTTAGTTTTTCATTGATTCTATCATAAGAATATACCGAACCACAATCGCGGTCGCTATTCACCAGCACCAACAACCGATTCTCATCAGTAGATAATGATGTAAAATGCACCTCCTTGCCTGGAAAATTCTCAGAAAATTTCAGATAAATTTTTTCAAAATTTTTGTCCTTCCAGTATATGCGCGTTCTATCGTCCGTGTAATAGCTTGCCACGAATCGGTTATCTGCCTCGGAAAAAAATGCACTTCCAAAATCAACATGCTTTTCGGGATCTGATTCTACAAGCTCTTCCTCTGAATTATGAATATTGAGTAAAATGAGCTGCGAAAGATCGGAATGTTCTCCCTTGTTGGTGACCAAATAAATTCGCCTGCCATCTTCGTGAAAGTTTACATAATAGGCAGAATCAAGAACATCAAAATGATAAACAGGTACATATTTTGATTGCTCAATCCGGAGAAAATCGGTACTCCCGTCTTCATTTGATCGAACTGCAAGGCTTAACTGGTCTTCTCTGTTAAAAATCCATTGAACAATTCGTTTCGTATTTTTACGGATCAGTTTCAGTTTTCCTGTAGAAATGTTAAGCGCATATAGATCGTGCCAGGAAGCATCTCTGTTATTGATCCCAAGAAATATGATGTTCTTCCTTTTTCTTGCAACGGCATAAATGTAAACGCGTACGTGTTCAAAGTCTGTCAACAAACGAACCACTGAAGATTCACCATCTTCGACTTTGGTTGATGGTCGCACTGCATAGACTTTATAATTTTCATCACCGGCTTTGTCCTGAACATAAAGTATGTTCTTACTATCCCTGCTCCAGAAATAACTGGTAATGGGTCTGTTTTCATCTGCAGTGACAGGAGTTGCTTTAGCAAAAGACTGATTGAACTTTTTTACCCAAATATTTCTAATTCCCTTGTAGGGTTTGATAAAGCTGATCCATTTTCCATTGGGAGATAATTTGGCACCTGATATTTCAGGGTCGCCAAAAAATATTTCGCGGTCTATGAGCGCTGGTTGTTTCACTCGACATTATTTTGTTAGCAAATGTAAAGCAAAATGAACAATTTCGTGGTGAATGGAGAATGGCTAATAGTTAATAGTTAAAGTTAATAGCGAATGGTTAATGCATAATGATTAAGCCTTTCGCTTTAAGCCTTTAAGCTAAGAAACTGGATTCCATGACATGAATTGGGTTTATTCAATAATGTCAACTCAATTGGACTTGAACAATTTTTCAACAAACACTCTTCCACCAAGATAAATTTTAATCAAGTAAATTCCTTCCGGATAAATTGACAAATTAATTATTTCCTCATTCTGAAATTTTCTTTGAGAAATAATATGACCATTCAGATTACACAGCATTAGTTTTATTTCAGATGCATCCCCTAGAACAGTCCTGATATGAAGCCATTGAGTTGTATGATCATAGTTGAAGACATACGAACGTTTGTACGCATTATGATCTTCGTTTCGGGTCACTTGTTTTTCTTCAAAGGCCCCAACATCAGGGAAGGCATCGCGATATCTCAATTTCCATCCCAAAGGATGAACGTATTCTTTATCTGCATTCAATTCATATCCTAGCATGGCTCCCTGAAGTTCTTTCGCATTGTCGATTGCTACAGAACTGTCGGATAAATAATAATCATAAGAATCAGGATCTTTGAATCCGGCCTCCGATACTTTTAACCGGATGATATTATTGCTTTGCAAGACTGTATTGGGGATGCCTGACAATACCGTTAAATTACCTGCAATGATATTGTTTACATACAACAATGTGTCCGTCCTGGACTGGATATTGAATAGAATACCTTTATCCTCATTATTAACAACCGTGTTGTGAATAAAATAAAAATTATGGGGACCTGTATTCGTCAATCCTTCACGTCCATAAGAAATGATCGTATTGTTATCGGAAAATTTACTTTGTTGGATTACATTTCCCAGGACCAGGGTCTGTCCCCCATTCGGAACATCAATTTCGTAACTGGCGTCACCATCTTCATTAGTAATTCGATTATACAAAATGATATTTTTATCTGCTCTGCTTTTAATTTCATGTCCATAATAGGCATGGTGAAAATAAGAATATCGAATTGTGAGACTCCTCACGTGATTTACATAAATGTTGTGTGAAAATCCATCGCCTGCACCATTGTGTGCAAACTCAGAATGCTCGATAACCACATCGCTTTCAGGTTGGTTCCCTGTTAAAATTCCATTTTGATTATGATGAAATATGCACTGGCTTACAAATAAATTTTTTCCTTCCAGCCGTATACCAGCACCATTGCGATCCACGACTTCGCAGTTTGAAAATTTTATAAATTCTATTCGTGTATTGTTGCCAGCGATGACCCATATGGCTTTCCCGCCATAAGCTGTCCGTTCCGCATTCAATTGGGCATAACCTCCTTTTCCCGAAATGAATAAATTATTGGCCTTCCAAAGGCAAACGTCTTTCAAATATTCACCAGCTTCGATCCAAATACTATCTCCATCCTGAACCAGGGTAGAAACAGCAGATGGTGTTTTGTAAATTGAATTGGGCCCAACATGCCAGCTGGTAGCATGCAACTCCAATACCATGATTACCAATACTAAATTGAAACAATTTCTCATATATCGATTTTTGGATTAAATTCTTTTCAGCCTGGCCATATAAAAGCCATCAAAGCCACTACAAAATGGGCTTATTTTGATTTCTTCTTCTAACTGAAAACCTGGATGTTCGCTGCAAAAATAAGAAATTTGATCTGAATTTTCCAAATCCAATATACTGCAAGTTGCATATACCATTTTTCCTCCGGGTTTTAACATCAGGCTGTAACGATGTAAGAGATCCTTTTGAACTTCTGCCATTCTCGATACATATGCTGTATTTACTTTCCATTTAGTATCCGGATTTCTCCTGACCACTCCTGTTCCACTGCAAGGCACATCGAGTAATAACCTATCGCAACTTTCATGAAGTCGTTTAATGACTTTGCTGGAATGAATATGCCTCGGTTCGATGCAATGTACTCCTGCTCTTCTTGCACGCTTCCTTAATTCTTCGAGTTTCCATTCCCCTGTATCCATCGCAATGATCTGCCCCTTATTTTGCATGAGTGCTGCCATGTGCAAACATTTTCCACCCGCGCCACTGCAAGCATCTATGACACGCATCCCAGGTTTTAATTCCATAAATGCTGCAACGCGTTGGGAAGATGCGTCCTGTATCTCAAAATATCCCGCTTTGAATAAATCATCCTGGAAAACGTTCCATTTCTTAGAGGCAATCAATGCATCCGGGTAGCCCTCATCGATCGTTAGTTCACGTCCGGCTTCGACCAGCATTTTGAAAAGTTTTTCTTTGGAGATCCGGAGGGTATTGACTCGAAGTACCAAAGGTGCCGGCTGATTTAAAGCGTGTAATTCATCAGCATACGAATCCGGATAATTGGACTGAAACCAACTCACCCATTCATTGCTGAATGATTCGCGAAGTCCGACATCTGAACAGGCCTCCTTCAATCTGGCCTCAAACTGCAATGAGCTGAACGTTTTGAATTCATCAAATTCAGGAATTGCCGTTTTTCGATGGCATAAATAAGCTGCAATGATTTTCCAGATATCCTCCGAACTTTCAGCCACATACTCCAGTAACCTGTAATATCTGATGATATCGTAAGAAGTTTCTGCAATAAAAGCACGGTCTTTCGATCCCCATTTGGGATTGGATTTCAATGTACGTTCGATCGTTTTGTCTGCATATGCGGCCTCATTAATCACAGCAACGATCACATTGTAAACGGCGAGTAATAAATTCTTATGGATTTTCATTGAATAAACTGGTGGCGAAGTTCGCATTTTCGATTCTGATCCTCTACTTGCCAGGATTGAAAATAAAAAGCTCTTAACCGCAATATAATTTGAACCCCAAAATTCAACAGGAAATTCGATTTTACAGCAAAATCATTATCAACTAGCTTGATTTTATATTATTTTTGATCTATTATTAAATTAAACACAATTTTATGAAAAAACCAATTTTACAAATTGCTTTAGTGGTCCTGCTTAGTTTTCAACTGAGTTTTGGACAGAATGATTACGATAAAAACGCGTTGTCTATTAAACACGTATGGTTCAATTTTACTGCTCCCAATGAAGACGACAAGCAAATATTCTCCGACCTTTCAAATGGCGTAGAATTAGGTTTTCACAGACAATATAGCAATCTGTTTTCATCGAGTCTGCCTTTGAGAATTGGTTCAGTTGCTCTTCCCAATTATAACGACGCTACCAAGAAAGTGACTTCTTATAGCAACGACAGGCTGTACGTAGGTCTGGATGCCCTGCTAAACCTTCATTTTTTTAAGGGTAAAGCCATTTCCCCATTTATTTATACAGGAGCTGGTGTGGTGGCACCTAATTTTGATTTCGACAATTTATATGCTCAGCTGCCATTGGGTTTAGGTTTTGATATCCGTCTTTCGCCAAAGGTGTTCCTCTCCGCACAATCCGATTACCGATTTGCTTTTGAAGATGGAAGAGACAGTTGGCAGCATGCTATTGGATTTAAATTGGTCCTGCCCAGCAAAGACACAGACAATGATGGAATACCTGATAAAATAGACGAGTGCCCGACAGAATTCGGTACAGTCAACGGCTGTCCCGACAATGATGGAGATGGCATTGCCAATAAAAGTGACCGCTGTGTTAACGAGCCTGGCGTTCCTGAGAATCAGGGTTGCCCGGCCGATCGCGACCGGGATGGCGTATACGACCGGGATGACGATTGCCCGGATGTAGCCGGTACAGTCAAAGGTTGCCCTGATGCCGATAAAGATGGTGTTGCCGACAAAGACGACCGTTGTCCTAAAGACCCGGGCAAACTTAAGGGTTGTCCGGATTCTGATGGGGATGGCGTGGCTGATATAGATGACAAATGTCCAAAAGTTCCTGGTCCGGCAAGCAACAATGGCTGTCCTCCTGACAGAGATAACGACGGTTTCCCGGATGCAACAGACCCATGCCCCGATCTGGCCGGCACCATTAATGGCTGTCCCGATACAGATGGAGATGGTGTAACCGATAATGTCGATAAATGTCCAAATACCAAAGGGCCCGCATCCAATAACGGATGTCCTGAAATTAAAGTCGAAGACAAAAAGACCCTCGACATTGCAATGCGCGCAGTTGAATTCAGAACCGGCACAGCGGTTCTCACTGGGAAATCATCAAAAATTCTGAACGATGTAGTCAATGTCCTCAATAAATACCCGGAAATGAACCTCAACATCGAAGGTCATACAGATGATATTGGAGATGATATGAAGAATTTAAAATTATCAATTAAAAGGGCTGAGTCCTGCAAAGCCTATCTGATCAAGAAAGGCATAAAAGCTGAAAGACTTAATTCATCCGGTTATGGCGAATCCAGACCTATAGGAGACAATAAAACCAAAGAGGGAAGACAATCCAACCGCAGAACAGAGTTCAATCCGGTTTGGAGATAAAAGGTCAAAAGCCGGTTTTAAAAGGCTTTTGAAGCCCTCAGGAAAAAATAATAAAGAGCCACTACGGTAAATGAGACCGGGTGGCTCTTTTTTCTTGAAAACAGAGCCGGAAAAGCGAATTTTGAGGAATTAACGCGATATACCTTCCAATAATCTGAACTTGGTCTTTTCAAAGCAGGTTATATCTTTGTGGACTTTTAAAAATCCAAAACATTTTGCAAGCGACCGATATCAAGAACCCCGAATATTTTCACAAAGTCGTAGATTGTCAGTATGCATGCCCGGCACATACTCCGGTACCTGAATACATCAGATTGATTGCTGCTGAAAAATACAGCGAAGCCTATATGATAAACTGGGAATCGAATGTATTTCCCGGTGTTCTGGGAAGAACCTGTGATCGACCCTGTGAACCGGCATGCAGAAGAGGCCGAATTGAAGAAGAACCCGTTGCCATTTGCAGGTTGAAACGCGTTGCCGCTGATTACAAAGGTGACGTTAAAAAATTCATGCCAAAAGGCCCATTTAAGCCAAACGGTAAGAAAATAGCCCTGATTGGCGCCGGCCCGGCCTCGCTTACGGTAGCACGCGATCTCGCACCATTGGGTTATGAACTCCATCTTTTTGATGAACAGGACCTGGGCGGAGGAATGATGCGAAGCCAAATCCCTTCATTCAGATTGCCCGAAAAAGTGCTCAACGAAGAAGTGGATTATATACTCGACCTCGGTATTCAGACCCATTTTAAAAAATACGTGAATAGCCTCAAAGAAATCCTCGACCAGGATTACGATGCGGTATTCGTAGGCACCGGGGCGCCCAGAGGCAAAGATTTACCGGAATTACCAGGCAGGTGGGACAGCAAAAGCAATATCTACATCGGAATTGAATGGCTGGCCAGCGTGGCCTTTGAACACACCCATGCGATTGGAAAAAAAGTGATTGTAGTAGGTGGTGGGAATACGGCCATGGACTGCTGCAGAACTTCGCGAAGACTGGGAGGAGAAGAGGTCAAAGTGGTTGTGCGTAGCCCTTTTGCAGAAATGAAAGCTTCTCCCTGGGAAAAGGAAGACGCGATGCACGAAGACATTCCCATATTGGATTGTCATGTTCCGAAATCTTTTGTGGTCGAACAGGGCAAACTGAAAGGAATGACCTTTGAAAAAGTGGCAGTCAGCTACGACCAGGGTAAAAGAAAATTGCTGCCCACGGGAGAACCGGAGGTATTTATTGAAGCTGATGACGTTCTTCTGGCTATTGGACAAGAAAACAGTTTTCCCTGGATTGAAAGGGATCTGGGAATTCACTTCAATCAATGGGAGATGCCGGAAGTCAATGAAAAAACATTTCAATCCAGTTTGCCAAAGGTCTTTTTTGGTGGAGACGCAGCCCTTGGTCCGAAGAATGTCATTACTGCTGTAGCCCAAGGACATCAGGCAGCTGTTTCAATCGATTTGTTCTGTCAGGGAAAAGATCTCAACGACCGGTTACCACCCATGGTAAACCTGGTTTCGCAAAAAATGGGAATCCACGAATGGGCCTATGACAGTTCGGTTGTCGATGATTTGCGGTTTGCCGTACCTCAGGCCGATAAAAGTTTAACCCTGAGAGACCGTAAAAAAGAGGTGGAGCTGGGCTTTGATCCTGCTGTAGCGTTTAAAGAAGCACAGCGCTGTCTGAATTGCGATGTACAGACTGTTTTTACCACTTCAAAATGTATTGAATGCGATGCCTGTATGGACATATGTCCTACATCCTGCATTTCATTTGTTGAGAATGGCGAAGAGGATGAATTAAGAACCCGATTAAGCGCTCCAGCTAACAACCGTTCGCAAGACCTTTATATATCCGATTTACTCCCAACTACCCGGGTTATGGTAAAAGATGAAGATGTATGTCTGCATTGCGGCTTATGTGCAGAAAGATGTCCTACCGCTGCCTGGGATATGCAAAAATATTTATATCAAGTTACAAAAGCAGGTTCATGCAAACACATCCTGTGATCAACGATTTTGTAGTTCGCTTTGCTAACGTAAATGGCACCGGAAGTGCCAGTGCCAATAATATGTTTGCCAAAGCTATATTCCGGATGGGTATTCCGGTCACACCAAAAAATATTTTCCCATCAAATATTCAGGGATTACCAACATGGTATGAAGTTCGGGTAAGCGAGAAAGGATATCTGGGAAGAAGGGAAGGAATAGATATCATGGTTTGTGTCAACCCTCAAAGCATGAAAGCAGACATTGCCGGTTTAAAATCCGGTTCTTATTTTATTTATGACAACACCAAACCGCTTCATAAAGAATTTATCCGCGACGATGTAAATTACATCGGCATTCCTCTTACAGAAATTACTCAAAGGGAATATTCAGATCCAAGACAAAGGTTGTTGTTTAAAAACATCATTTACGTAGGTGCCATGTCGGCATTGATTGATCTCGACATGGATGTTTTGAAACAAATCATCGCCGAACAATTTCAAGGAAAAGAAAAACTTATCGCTCCGAATCACAAAGCTCTGGAGTTAGGTAGCCAATACATCCGGGATCATTACAGCTTTCCGTTGAGATACAGACTCGAACGCCGGGATTTATTGAAAGATAAAATTTTATTTGAAGGAAATGCAGCCTGTGCTTTAGGCGCCATCTTTGGAGGAGCAACGGTAGCAGCCTGGTATCCGATTACACCTTCTACTTCAGTAGTGGATGCCTTCAGCGAATATGCCGGGAAATTCAGAGTGGATGCTCAAACCGGAAAAAACAACTATGCTATTTTACAAGCTGAGGATGAGCTTTCAGCAATCGGTGTGGTCATCGGAGCCATGTGGAACGGTGCAAGAGCTTTCACAGCCACCAGCGGCCCAGGCGTCTCTCTGATGCAGGAATTTTTGGGCTTGGCTTATTTCGCAGAAGTGCCAGCAGTCCTAATTAACGTTCAGAGAACCGGCCCTTCCACAGGAATGCCCACCAGAACACAACAATCCGACATCCTGAGTGCAGCATATGCATCGCATGGAGATACTAAACATGTATTAGTCATTCCCTCTACACCCAAAGAATGTTTTGAAATGACCCGTGAAGCATTTGACCTGGCAGATCAATTGCAAACACCGGTAATTGTCATGTCGGATCTGGATCTGGGGATGAATGATCACATCAGCGAGCCCCTATCTATCGACGAAAAATATACGTTTAAAAGAGGAAAAGTTCTGTCTGCTGCTGAATTGGAAAACATAGATCGTTTTGGACGTTATCTGGATGTTGACCATGATGGGATTAGTTACAGAACCATTCCGGGAACGCACCCTACCAGAGGCATGTACTTCACCCGAGGCTCCTCCAGAGATGAATATGCAGTTTATACAGAAGACGGGGCAGCTTATAAAAGAAACATGGACCGGTTAAGTAAAAAATGGGAAACTATTAAGTCATATGTCCCGGGTCCGGAAATCTATCAAACGGAAAATACCGCTGAAATTGGAATGATATTCTTTGGAACTTCCGTCTATTCTGCGCTCGAAGCCAAAGAAAATCTTTCCTCACAAGGTATTGCCATGGATGCGATGCGTATAAAATCATTTCCTTTTAATGACGAGGTTTCTGATTTCATTTCATCTCACCGCAAAATATTTGTGATCGAACAAAACCGGGATGCCCAGATGAGGAGTTTGCTGATCAATGAACTTGAAATCAATCCTGAAAAACTGATCCGCGTGCTCAACTACGATGGATTACCCATTACTGCGCATCACATCGAATCGCAAATTGCAAAGCAACTCGAAGTAAAGCCAGGATCATCCAAATCAAATGCAGGATCTACTTCCATTCCCGTTTCATAATTTTTAGAAAATGAGTTTTCAAAGACCAAATTTCAGACATCCCGAATTGCCTTTAAATGATTTGGGATACCGCCGTAAAGATTACGAAGGTTCTATATCCACCTTGTGCGCTGGATGTGGCCATGATTCCATAGGCGGCGCTTTGATTCAGGCGTGTTTTGAATTGAATATTGAACCGCATAAGCTTGCTAAATTATCGGGTATTGGTTGCAGTTCAAAAACACCTGCATATTTTTTAGGAAATTCTCATGGATTTAATTCGGTGCATGGTCGAATGCCATCTGTTGCCACAGGAGCCAACCTTGCTAACAGAGATCTTATTTATTTAGGGGTTTCAGGAGATGGTGACACGGCTTCAATCGGTATGGGGCAATTTGTTCATCTCATCCGCAGAAATTTGAATATCACTTATATAGTTATGAACAACGGCTGTTATGGGCTCACCAAAGGTCAGGATTCTGCTACTGCAGATAAAGGATCAAAAAGTAAGGCCGGCAGTGTCAACGAATTTCAAAATATCGACCTTCCAGGATTAGCCATTGAGTTGGGGGCTGGATTTGTCGCGCGCAGCTTTTCCGGAGATAAGTTGCAATTGATCCCGCTGATCAAAGCAGCATTAGCGCATCCGGGTTTTGCATTGATCGATGTGATCTCTCCCTGTGTTACATTCAACAACAATGTAGGTTCCACAAAATCCTACGATTACGTCCGGCAACACATAGATATGACTGCAACCATTGATTTCACTCCTCCTGCCGAAGAAATCAAGGCACAATATTCAGAAGGTTCGAGTCTGCAGTTAGAAATGCACGATGGGTCACACATCCAACTCCGAAAACTCCAGAAGGGCTGGGATCCCACAAAAAAAGATTCTGCAGTCCATGCACTTCACGAAGCCGCTGCCCAGGGAGAAATTCTTACAGGTCTTATCTATATCAATGAAGATCAGGAAGATCTCCACCAATTGCTCAATACTTCCACGCGTCCTTTAAACAAGCTCAATGAAGCTGATCTTTTGCCGAATCCTACTGTTTTGGAAGCGTTGAATTCAAGTTTCAGATAATTTTCAATGCTGCAATTTAGGATTTGGTAGAATCGTTTAAAATTGTAACAGGCAAAACCCGATTCAACTTCCTGTTCCCGTATTTAACATATATTGAAAAATGCCGCGAATTTGTATTTTTGACGGTTACTAGTCCTGATTTTCACTTCACATAATTTACGATAATGCAGAACCCGTTATTGAAAAAATTCTTACCACATTGCATCAGTATTGGATTATTTATTTTGATCATATCCTACTTCTTTTTACCTCATTGGCAGGGGAAAGTTTTCCAACAGGGTGATGTTACTTCCTGGCAGGGATCTGCAGCTGAAATCCTGGACCACAATAAAAAACATCCGGATGATCCGGCATTATGGACAGGAAGTATGTTCAGCGGGATGCCTTCTTATCAGATTGCAACTCCCACCCATTACAATTTGTTGAATTATGTGCAAACGATTCTGACGCTTGGTTTTCTTACCGGACCCATAGCTATTTTTTTTCTTTGTGCAATTTCATTTTATATTTTTTATCTGGTACTAGGTTTATCTGTTCCCCTCGCTTTCACAGGAAGTCTGGCAACTTTTTTAATAACAGGAAATTTTATTGTTTGGGAAGCAGGCCATTTGCCTAAACTGGTTGTCCTTGCCATGGCAGGATTTATTATGGCAGGCATCATTGTTTCCTACCGTGGAAAATATTTAAGAGGCGGAGCGCTGTTTGCATTGGGTATGGGCATCAATATTCTGAATAACCACGTGCAAATGAGTTATTACTTATTCTTGCTGACCCTCCCCTTAATTATTTCATATGCATACTTTCATTTCAGGGATGGAAATTTTAAAAATTTTCTGATTCCTTCTGCGATGATGTCAGGTTTGTTGGTATTGGCATTTTTATCTTCGGCAAGTTCAATATTGCCAACTTATGAATATGCCAAAGAAACCATGCGGGGTGGACATATTCTTGCTGAAAGAGCAGACAACAATCAGGCAGATGTCAATAAAGCAGGATTGCAATGGGATTATGCAATGAATTGGAGTAATGGAACCCAGGATATATTGGCTTGCCTTATACCCGGAGCCGCTGGCGGAGGCACCTCAGAACCTGCAGGTTCAAATTCTGCAACAGCAAAAGAATTACGCAAAAAAGGATATCAGGCACCCAAAAGATTTCAGGCTCCTTTATATTGGGGCTCCCTTCCATTTACCAGCGGACCTTTTTATTTTGGCGCTATCGTATGCTTCCTTTTTGTTTTGGGATTGTTTATTCTCAAAGGCCCGCTAAAATGGTGGATTGCTTCGGCAGTTACATTTGGCTTATTGTTGTCAATGGGCAAAAATTTTGAGATCCTCAATAAATTGATGTTTGATTTTGTACCCTTGTATAGTAAATTCAGGGCTCCCAGTAGCGTGTTATCTGTCGTTTCGTATTTTGTTCCTGTTTTATCCATGTTGGCACTTTACGAATGGAATAAAAAAGAATTGGCAGCAGATCGGTTGCAAAAAAGTTTGTACTACAGTGCGGGTATTACAGGTGGGCTATGTCTTTTATTAGCCCTGATGGGTGGCAGTCTATTCAGTTTTGAACATCCTTCAGATCCCAATTACGTCAATCAGGGACTTAGTTTACCCGCATTGATTGAAGACCGAAAGAATTTATTGCAGTCAGATTCCTTCAGATCGTTTTTGTTTATTCTTTTAGGCGCATCAGCATTATGGTTGCATTTAAAAAATAAACTAAACAGTAAATTTCTTGCCGTAGCCATAGCTGTACTTATTTGTTTCGATTTCGGCACCGTTGCAACCAGATATGTCCATAAGGATGATTTTGTCAGTAAATCCAAGAAAGACGCTACTCAAAAACCAAGGGCGGTTGACCAACAAATTTTAAACGACAAATCGTATCACCGCGTACTGGATTTAACTGTAAACACCTTTAACAGCTCCATACCGTCGTTCCATCACAAACACGTCGGTGGATATCATCCAGCCAAATTACAGAGGTACCAGGATATGATCGATCACCACCTCGATCGCGAAATTCAACAACTGAGCAGCCAGTTGCAAACTGCACAGTCCGACTCTGCAGTAATGCAAATATTACAAGGCTTGAAAGTGATGAATATGTTGAATACAAAGTATTTTATTCTGGGCCAACCGGGTAAGGAAGTTAGTCTTCCAAATGCATCCGCAAACGGTCCTGTTTGGTTTGTTGAAGACATTAATTATGTAAAAACTCCGGATGAAGAAATTGAATCGATCCGCAATATAGATCCTAAACGAACAGCCATTGTTCATGAAGAATTTAAAGATCAATTAAAAATGATCACAGCTGATCCCACGGCCACAATTCAATGCACCGCTTATTCACCCAATAAACTTACCTACAAATCAAGTACCTCGACAAATCAACTTGCCGTGTTTTCTGAAGTTTGGTACGGTCCTGACCTGGGTTGGAAAATGTATATCGATGGCAAAGAAACTGATTTAATAAGGGCTAATTACATTTTAAGAGCAGCAGTGATTCCTTCCGGTTCACACGAAATCGTCATGGAATTTAAACCCAGATCATTTATGCTGGGTAAAACACTCTCCATGTTATGTTCCTTGTTAATCATTCTGTTTATTGGCTTTGTGTTGTACAAAGAAATAAAAATGCCAGACACAGAATTAAAGTGAATGATCCGGATCTTCTGATACAGCGTTCAATCAGGCCTTTTTCATTTTTGCTTCAAGAAATGAAAACAAATAAAATAGCTTCAGTTCAGCTGCATTGCAGTTGATTTACCAAGCAGACCCTTGCGGATTTTATCCGATTCCTGGAGAATTCATATAGCAAGACAAAAAAATGCAAATGAAAGAAGATTTTGAATTTATAAACGGATTCCTTGTAATGACAACAAAACAATGTACTTTCCTAATTTCTATTGATGAGGTCCTTTGCTTTTGAATTGCTCTACCGCCGTATTCATAAATTCAGCCATTTGATGGGTCAGGTTTCTTCGGGAATAAGAACTTATAACAGGCTCATTGGGCTTAAAATTCTTATGGATAAGAGTATCAAATATTTGGTCTACTGCATTGCGCAAACCAACCTGGTCGATAAAATCGGCATTATAACCGGTTTGCGTCTGAATGAGCATTTCAACGAGATCGCTATCCGGAGGCGAAACAGAAAGAATTGGTTTTTTCAAAAATAAATATTCAAAAAATTTACCCGTAACCACACCTTTATTTCCGGGTACACCAATAAGCATCAGTGCATCTGCTTCCCACAAATGGTTTTGCAATTCCTCGTGAGACATGGGCAGCAAATGATTCACTTTAAATGCATTCATGCTTCTCGCAGATTGTACTACATATGGATCTACATTGCCGATAAATCTGATTTCAAGCCGTTGTTGAATATCGGGATTTTCAACAACATATTCTTTTAGAGCATTCCAAAGCAATTCCGGATTTCGATCCTGAGTAAGCACTCCAGCATACAACAATACAATCCTTTCTTTATTTGGCTTTATCAGATTTCGATTTTCGAAAGGCTCAAAGCCATTGGTGATCACCTCCACTTTTCTACCACAAATACTTTCAAGATCATCCTTGCAGGAGCGGCTTACAGTAACCACAACATCTGCCTGTCGAAGTACGGATTTCTCCAATTTTGAATGAATAAATCGCGAAAGCCGGTTCAAGTGAAGGGTTTCAAAATAAAATATCTGCGTCCAAGGATCGCGAAAATCGGCAAGCCAGGCAATGCTTAGTTTTTGACGTAGGTGTTTGGCAATAAGATGCATGCTGTGTGGCGGCCCTGTACTAACGATAAGTTCGACAGGATGCTTTTTGAGATAAGCACTTAAATAATGTACCGATGGTTTCACCCAAAATACCCGGGGATCTGGTATAAAAATATTGCCCCTGATCCAAATGCTTAATTTATGAAACCAGGATGCATCTTTACTCTTGTTCATGATCGTTGGATCCACAGCATGCGAACCACCCCGGAGTTTTTAAAAAAGGAATAGGGTTCCCAAATACGCCGGCGAATAACTTCAACTCCATTAGGGACCATGCTTAATAATCCGTTATCTATGAAAGGAAATTCTCCATTTTCAACGGTATAAATCACAGGTTCCCAACCGCATTCGCGCAAATATTTCACAAAATACAGCCATCGCTGTACCCCTGATCCACCTGAAGGCGGCCAGTAATAACTGATTATCAATAGCTTTCTCAAAATGCAGCCTAAAAATACTGTTTTCCACAACAATTCATGATCTGTCGGTTTACCATTAGCAACCTGAATCTCTTGTTTGATTAACTTTGTCCATTCACTATGTGCGGATTAGCAGGAATTTACAATTTAGACGGAACCCCTGTCGACACCCGGAAACTCTTGCAGATGACCCGATTGATCAGACATCGGGGACCTGATGATGAAGGTTTTTTGCTTGCGGATATCCACCAGGGAATGGTGACCCGTCACAGCAGCGAAGATAGCATCGAAGAGGTTCGATTGCAATGGCCAAATCTTCCAACAGAATCCAGGAGCAATTTAGGAATGGGGTTCAGAAGGCTTTCCATAATTGATCTATCTGCCCGTGGGCACCAACCGATGAGCGATCCGGAACAGACCTGCTTTCTTTGCTTCAACGGACAGATTTACAACTACGTCGAAATCAGGGCAGAGCTCATGGGTTTAGGTTATACCTTCAAATCTCAAAGCGACAGCGAAGTTTTACTTCAATCCTATCTGCACTGGGGATCATCCTGCCTTGAAAAATTTATAGGCATGTTTGCCTTTGCCATCTTTGACAAGACAAACAAACGTTTGTTTGTAGCTAGAGACAGACTGGGAATAAAACCGCTGATGTATTATTTTGATGGAAAAAGTTTTATCTGGGGCTCAGAGGAAAAGCAATTTACACACAGCGGCATTATTCAATCTGTTTTGAATGAAAATGTAATGCTCGACTTTTTGAGGGATATTAAATTATTTGAACATCCCGACAGCTTTATACAGAATGTGCAGCAACTTCCTGCGGCATGTTATGCATTTGTCGACCAAAACGGAATCCGTCTAAACAGGTATTGGAGCCTGCATCCCGGGCAAGCAGATCTATCAAAAACAGAAGAAATGTGGAAATCTCAGATATCCGACATGCTGAAAGACTCCGTGAAACTGAGGCTCCGTTCGGATGTTCCATTGGGAATTGCACTCAGTGGCGGAATAGATTCATCATCGATAAGCTGCCTCGCACGTGAACTCAGTCCAAACGTCATTAACACATTTTCAGTTTATTATGAAGGATCTCCCTACGATGAAAGAGTTTATATTAAATCAGTCATAGAGAAAGGAGGGATTAATCCAAATTATTATACAGCAAAGAATGAAATCAGTATAGAGGAAGTCGCCAAGTGGATTTATCATCAGGATGCACAGGCCAGCGGGGCCAGTCCGTTCTCCGCATTTCAAAATTATAAAAATGTAAGATCTGCTGGAATCACCGTTCTGCTAAACGGACAGGGAGGTGACGAGTTGTTTGCTGGTTATCCCTATTTTCTAAAATACTTTATTGCGGATTTATATGGCAAACGGAATTTGAATGGCCTAATCTCCAACCTGGGTCATTTGCTCAAAGATCAGGGTCCGGTTACCTGTTTAAAGCAAATTTATCTTGCAAAAAATTTGATTCATGGAAATCCGGTTTCCATAAGACATCTCGAATATCGCAAATACGCTACACCAGAATTATTCCCTCGAGAAATTGACCAAAGATATAACCAGAGCGAGCATCCGCTACAGACCCAATCATCAGACTCTTCTTATCTGGAAACAGCTTTGATCGCCGCCATCACCCAAACACATTTGCCGCATATGCTTCGTTGGGAAGACAGGAATTCCATGGCAAATTCAATTGAAAGCCGGGTTCCGTTTCTCGATCACAGGCTGGTAGAAAAATCAATGCAAATTCCAGTTTCATTAAAGATCCGAAAAGGAGTTCAAAAATATATTTTACGGGAAGCCATGAGAAATATTGTGCCCGAACTCATCCTGAAACGTAAAGACAAAATCGGTTTTGGCACTCCAACTGTTGAGTGGACCACTACACAATTATATGAACCCATCCGCGAGCTGCTCCATTCTTCATCCTTTCTGAGCAGGACATGGATCCATGGGAAAAAAGTTACTGCATTATTGGAAAAGAATCCAAAACGCTTTGGCGAAAACGAACTCTGGCGCATCATGAGTGCTGAATTGTGGCATAGAACTTTTATCGATAAAAATTAATCAACAAAAAATTGGGGTCAACTTACACATACCAAAATATTCTTACCAAAGCCAGACAATTGGAAAAAGACATAAGAAACCTGGATATCGAACGAATTCAGGTGCATGAATCTGTAAAAAGTTACCTCCGCTTTGATCTTAAAAAACTGTCCTACGTGACCGATTGCAATGCTTTTTTGTTACATCACGCATTGAAAGATATGCCGGCCATCGATGAATCTTCTGTGCTCATAGATCATGGTGCTGGTATTGGTTTGTTTGCCTTACTGGTGAAACGGGTAGGATTATCCTGCTTGTGTCACGATATTTCACTGGAATACATCGAAGGCATCAGGGAACTTGGACGCCTTCTCGATGCAACTCCCGACTTTTTTGTAGTTGGAGATACAATGGACTTAGTCGACTTTTGTAAATCCAATCATCTGCATATTAAAGCACTGGTTTCCAGAAACGTAATCGAGCATCTTCCGGATTACAAAATATTTTTTAAGGAACTTTTTATGCTTTCGGAACAGCCTTTTACAATGATTTTTTCAACTTCAGCCAATATTCATAATCCCATGGTTCGTCACATCCATCGGAAAATTCATCACAATTACGAATATCACGGGGCGCCAGCTGAAATGGACAACCCTACTTTAAACAGCGCGAATTGTGGAATGGTACTTCGCAAAGAAATCATCCGAAACGAATTTCCGAATTTAAATGAAGATCTTCTGAATAAATTGGCTGTTTTAAACAGAGGATTCACTAAACATGATATTCTAGAACGCGTAAAATTATTTTCAGAATCCGGCGTTTTACCAAAGCCACTCCCCCATCCCAGCAATACTTGCGATCCGTACACTGGGGTTTGGGTAGAGCGGCTTGTTCCGGTTTCTGATTATCGTCACTCGGCAACAGACGCAGGTTTTGAATTCCAGACATTGAAAGGATTTTACAATACTCATTATGCAAAATCAATCTTGAATCTGATAGCCCTTTTATTGAATTTCATATTGAAATTGTTGCCAAGCAGACATGTGAGCTTATCTCCTTTTCTTGCAATGAAGTTGACCAAACGTTGCTGAATGTTGATCACAATTGAAATACGATCAAGATGAACTAAAGATCAATGAATTTTTATAAAACCAGTTTATACAGCGGATTATTCTCTGTGATCAACCTCATCACGGGTCTGGTCATTACAAAAGTAACTGCAAAATTACTTGGCCCGGAGGGTACTGCATATATTGGAAAATTCGCCAACATTTCGGGATTAATACTCATACTTTCCACAGCTTCCCTCTCCGTTGGTGTAGTCAAATACATTTCCGATCACAAAACAGATAAAGAGACCATCCGAAAAATTGTCAGAACTGCCTTCAGCATGATTTTAATAGGCAGCATAGCAGGCTGCATTATAATTTTAAGCAGCTATGTTTGGTTGCAACGTTTGTTTTTTAATGGGCTGAACATATCCATGGTCTTTATTCTGTTCGGTGTTTTCCTTTTATTGATATCTTCTCAAATTTTAGTTACCGGAATATTAAACGGGCTGGGTGAAATAAAAAAACTGGCGCTGATCAATGGAACTGCTGCGGTATTGAACATGTTGTTCACATGCTATTTTGTTTATACCTTCCAACTCTCAGGAGCTCTTTTTTCAAATTCATTGTACGGAATTTTTGTAACCACAATTGGAGCCGTTTTCTTAATTAAAAAAGGATATTTAAACATATCGTATTTAAATTTCAAACCGGATAGAGAGATCGCTTTACAATTGCTCCGGTTTGGGATTTATGCGGCCATCACATCATTCACCTGGATGATTACCATGTTTTTAATCAGAGAAAATGTCGAAGGGCATTTGGACACTAATTCAGCCGGGCTTTGGCAAGCCATGTTCAGTTTATCAGACAGGTACCTTACGGTGATCACAAACATCATGGTCATATATTTTATTCCTCAGTTGTCTTCGATTACAGAAAGCCACGAGCTGGTGCGGGAAATGCGAAAAGCATTTAAACGCATTGCAGGTTTTATGTTTTTAGTCTGCTTGTCTATTTGGGTTGCCAGAAAATTGATCATCAGTGTGTTTTTAGCCGATTCTTTTCAACCGATGGAAAGCCTGTTTGCCTATCAAATGGCCGGCGATTTTTTCAAAACATGTGCAGGACTTCTGGCTTTGCTCATTGCATCGAAAGCCATGTTCCGCACCGGATTGAAGGCAGATATCAGTTTTCATGTTTGTTTATTGGGTTTTTCGCTGATTGGAGTTCGTGAATACGGACTTACCGGAGCTTGTATGGCCTATGCCCTGGCCTGCTTTTTTTATTTGGGCATCTACTTATACTTCTTTAAGGATCTCATAGTCATGATCAAAAAAAGCGTATTGCCCAAACCCTGGTTTAAACTGAATAAAAAAACTTAATCACATGCAGTGGAATAAATAAAAATACTTGCATTCAGGCGTGATCGATGATCAAAGATAACAATACAGTAATGACCATGGTTAATCCCGTAATGATCCCTGCGTTATGCTCCAGTTTATGGGTATCAAACTTTTGAAAGCCTTTCAATGCAACATAAACCCAAATCAACATTCCTACAATACTGATTATAAAATAACTAAGCAGACAATACAACAGAAGAGAAGTGCTTTGGATGCCGGCATTTACAAAATATGCTTCCACTTCCAGACAGGGCGAAAGAAACATATAAGCCAATAAAGCATAGATAATCTGTTTTTTAGTTTTGGTCTGATCCAGCATATGATCATCGATATGAAAATGATGATGCGTATGGTGCCTGTAAATAAAATATATTCCTGAAGAAACTAACAAGGTCGGGCCAATCCATTTAAAAATATGGCCAAAATCTTCATTGAGTTCGTTAAAGACCAATCCCAATAAAAGGCCCAATAAAATGGTGCTGAAAACATGCGATAGTGCAAGGTAAAAACTGACTTTAAGTGTTTCATCCTTAGACCACTTTTGAAAACGGGCGAAAGCAACCAATGGCATCCAATGGCTGGGTATCAAAGCATGTAACAAACTAATGATCAGGGTACCGGCTAATGTTTCGTGCATGAAGGGCAAATATCGGGTAAATAATTGACAATCTGTTTTGTAATTCGGGTCTGCGATGGCAATAAAACCAGCCGATTGCGCTTAATACCAATGAATGATCAACTCACCCTTCATACAGGATCAAAACGGGAAAGTGCAGCTTTTTTAATACTTGCATGGTGTGTCCGTTAAAAAACAAATAATACAGGAAATTTCTTTGATGAGGGAGCATGACCAGCAATCCCGACTCTGATGTCTGCATGTATGTTTCTATGGACTCCTCAAATCTATCAGAAAGGATGTATTTAATATGCGTTTGCAATTTACCAAATAACAATGAAACCAATTCTTCATGTTTTTCTCGAAAAACTATATCCTTTTCACTATGTACATGTACAAACTGGATGTTAGAATTCCTGAGAAAATTATAGAATTCAAATAACTGTATTGATTTTTTATTCAATTTTAAATGAAAATCGGTTGCGAAACAAACTCTATCATTTAACTTATCCATTTGAAATTCCTGAGGAAGAATCATTAAAGGGATTTTAGATAAGCTCAATACAGCCTGGCTGGTACTTCCCAATAATATTTTAGAAATATTACCAGATCCCCTACTGCTCATAATAATCAATCCGCATGATTTCTCGATAGAATAATTGACGATCTCATCAGCTGCGATTCCACTTTCGCAGATGATTTCAACTTCAATTTGGCTTATATTATTTTCGGAAATTAATCTGGCGACATATTCTTTCAAAGAATTTCTTTTCTCATCGATGTAATCGGAAAAATCATATATCTGGTAAACTCCTTCATTCAATCCGCTATACGGTGAAACCAGGTGCAAAACAATTGCTTTAGTTTTCTCCTTCTCCGCTAGGTGAAGCCCGAACAACAATGCCTGCTCTGCATTATTAGAGAAATCCACTGGAATCAGAATATTATTCATATTTCGTGTATTCGGAAATAAAATGACGGTTCACAAAAGTAAAGGGCTTCAGTAGCGTTTTTCATGACCCCTATCATGGTCATAAATGACTAAAATCAAATACACATACCCAGAAAAGAACATATCTTTGTAAAACACTCATCTTTGAGCAATTGTTTCATATCGCTAATATACTTTAAATGAAACAGATTTTAATTCCTATAGATTTTTCCGAAAATTCAGTTGCCCAATTGAAATATGGCATCAGTCTGGGGATCCTCACCGATGCTGAAATCCATGTATTACATATTTACCAATTGCCTGTAATTTCAGCAGATGCTTTTGTTTATGTCCCGGGGCCCAAGGATATGGATGCGATGCGGGAAAATTATCAAAACCAATTGGAGGACTTGGTCAATAAAGTCAAGAAGGACCTCATTACCAATATTAATATAACTTCAGTCTGCAATTATGGTATCCCCTCAGAGCAGATCTGTACCTATGCAAGCCAGGGAAAATTCGATTTGATCGTTATGGGTGTACAGGGTTCAGGATATTTGTCGGAACGACTACTGGGAAGTACGACAACACATCTTTTCAGGAAATCACCGGCAGCAGTATTGGGAGTGCATAAAAGTTCGCACTTCATTCAAATAAAGAATATCGTTTTAGCTTATGACAGAGAGCTAATCGCTAAAAAAGATATACTGGCCCCCTTGGTTCATATTTGCAATATTTTCGATTCACATATTCACGTGCTCAATATTGTTAATGAAATAGTAGAGTTCCCAACACTGGCTCAAACCTTATTAGAAAATGAACTAAATCCTTCTTTACCGGAAGACAGGGTCTCGTATCACATCATTCAAAATGAAGACATATTAGAGGGTTTGAAAGAATATTGCGTGAGTATGGATATTGACCTTTTAGCAATCATTCCGAGAAAACATCATTTTTTGAACGATTAATCACAGAAAGCGTTAGTAAGAAAGCAGCATTTCAAATTGAAATACCCATTTTAGCAATTCACGAATAAAATTATTGAGCTATGTTAATCCAGGTTGAAGACACGATGACTATTTCACAAGTACAGGAAAAATTTCACAAGAGATACCCCTTTTTAAAATTGGAATTTTTCAGTCAACCACATAGTTTACACGGTGGATCAAGAAAAGAACATATGATTCCCAGTGAAACTCTGCTAAAAGATTGCAGAACTTTACACAAAGAGGGTCATTTAGAAATTCATCCTTACAATTCCGTAGCCCACCTTGAAAATAGCTTCAGGGAGTTTTTCGGTCTGCATGTTCAGGTATTCAGGAAATCAGGAGAACTTTGGATTGAAACAACAGTTACCGATGACTGGACTTTGGAAAAACAGAATACCGAAGCTGAATTATTTTATAAAGATATTACAGAAAAAGGTGGATACAACAGGGATTCCATTTTTCAATAAATTTAATCATAATTCTTATAATAAAAAAAGGCCACAGGATAATCCCCTGGCCTTTTTCTTCGTTCTCCAATCGCTTATATAATATTTCTTTACGAAACTGAGATATTCTTGCTGTTTGCTGACACTTCCAACTCCATTTTAGGAATATGAATTGAAAGAATTCCGTTGTTATAAGCAGCGCCTATTTTTTGCACATCAGCCCCTGAAGGAAGTGTAAAACTCCTTGAGAACTTGGAAAAATTATATTCCCTCCTCTTCATTTTTCCCTTATCCTCCTCTTTTTCCTCAGTTTTCTTCTCACATGAAATAGTCATTGTCCTGTCATCAACTGATATTTTAAAATCAGATTTCTCCATGCCAGGAACTGCCATTTCCAGAGTGTAGTGTTTAATACCCTCCAGAATATTGACTGCAGGAATGGAAAATTCAGAAGACTTAAAAGAATCGTCTCCCAAAAGATCATCAATCCAATTGGTCATTGGACCGAATACCGGAAATTCTCTGTTAAATCTGCTTAAGTAACTCATGACATTAGAATTTATAGTGATTTAATTATTTTACAACAAGGACCTGGACAATTAGAATTTCTTAATATAGTTTCTGCCACACTGCCCAAAAACATCCTCTTGATTCCTTTGCGACCATGAGACCCGATTACTATCAAATCTGCATTGATCCGCTCCTGCACAGCAAAAATTGCTTCCCCAATATCGTTATCCTCCTCAATAATTAGATCGACATTCAAATCGGCAGCTTCAGCGGTAATTCGCGACTTAAGTGCCTCCAATTTAGTCTGTTCTTCTTCCCGTAATTTTGAAAGAAGGTCCTGGGCCAACACATTACTTTGCAGTATAGGATTTCCACCTTCAAAAAGGAAGGGATTCACCATAACGTGAACCAAACTGAGTTTCTTTCCGCTACAACTGGTAAGCATTAGGGCATATTGCAATGCTCGCTCTGAGAATTCTGAAAAGTCATAAGGACAAAGAATGTGATTAAATGCTTTCATGTGTGTTTTGATAATGTTTTATAATCAATAATCTGATCTCCAATCATTAAACAAGGTACTTCTTTTATCCCTTTCTGCAAAATGTTATTGAGGGACGTACATTCCTCAATCTTAAATTCAAGCTCTAAAGCTTTCATCTCTTCCAACACTTTATTTCTCCACTTGAAATAATGTTCATCAGGGATTCCATAAAGTGTTACGATCATGATGCAATGTATCTTAAAATATCAAAAGGGGTAACCAGTCCCAGCAATTCGTTTCCTTTGACAACAGGAAGGCAATGTAAGTAATTTGTTAAAAATACATCAATGGCCACTTCAATGCGGTCATCGGGTTCAAGCTTGCCCAGACGGGTGACCATAATTTGCTTAACCTTGGTAAAAGCCAGCTTTTGATCTTCCAGAATATCCAACTTTTCATTCAAAAGCAGAGCATTGCAATATAGTAAAAAATCAGACTTTGATACAAGGCCAACCAGATCCCTGAAATGCACAACCGGCAAATGGTGGAAATCGTTTTCCTCAAATATTTTCTTAACCGTTAATAAGTTATCATCCGGTGTCACAGTCACCAGCGTGGTAACCATAATCGAACTGACGGGCTCTCTTAAATTCATATTCAATTTTACACAAAATTATAGCCGAAATCAGCCGATTTTAATGATCTTTGTCAATTAATACTGTGATCCTTGTCAGCTCTAGATTCCGCATTAAACATTCAGGACCATCATTACCACAGTGGTTTCTTTAAGTCCATCTATGAAACCGCCATTGACGGAGTCATCATCATTGATAAGACCGGAATTATTCATCTGGTTAACGCCAGCGCAGCAACTCTTTTTGGCTACCCAAAAGAAGAGATCGTGGGAAAGAATGTAAATATTCTCATGCCCGAGCCACACAATCATCAGCACGACCAATACATTCAAAATCATCTGGATACCGGAGAAAAAAAAATAATTGGAATTGGAAGGGAAGTCCTGGGATTAAAAAAAAATGGCGAATTATTCCCACTCAGACTTGCGGTCAGCAAATTTGAAATAAAAGATAAAATATATTTTACAGGCATCATTCACGATCTTTCTGCTCAGAAAGAGGCAGAAAAAAATCTTTGGTATTTAAACAAGAATCTTGAGAAACTGGTCGAATCCCGCACCAGCCAATTGCAGGAAAGTTTAAATCAACTCAACGAGATCAATAAAAACCTGGAGTTTGAAATAGCACAAAGAAAATTGGCTGAAACCAAACTCCTTGCAAGAGAAGCTGAATTGGTAAATGCTCTGGAAAAAGAAATGAACCTTCATCTGCTTAAATCGAGATTTATTTCTGTCGCCTCTCATGAATTCCGGACCCCACTTGCAACCATCCTGAGTTCATTAAGCCTGATCGATAAATACCATCAGGAATCCCAGCTTGAACAACGAAATAAACATATTCAAAAAATAAAAAGCAACATTCATTACCTCAATGGTATTCTAAATGAGTTTTTAAGCCTTACCAGATTTGAGGAAGGAAAATTTAATCTCAAAATTGAATTATTTTCCCTGCGGGGGTTCATACAGGAACTGGTGGAAGATTTTAATTATCTTAAAAAGAACGACCAGATTTTATTGTTTTCTGCAAGAATTGAAATGGATGATTATGAAATTCATTCTGACAAAACATGCATCAGGCATATCCTTAGCAATCTGATATCCAATGCTATAAAATACAGCGGTGATAATGCTGAAATTAAAGTAAGTTTATTTAAGGAAGCTACGGAATTTATAGTAGAGATACAAGATAATGGTATCGGAATCCCGAAAGAAGAACAAAAATTTATTTTTGACATTTTTTACAGAGCTTCCAATGTATTAAATATACAAGGCACCGGGCTAGGTTTAAATATTGTAAAAAAATACCTCGATTCTATTGGGGGAATGCTCAAATTTGAATCAGAAGAAAATAAAGGAACAAGAATCATTATAAGACTTGGAGATCATGAACATTAAAAGCAAAATTCTTATCATTGAAGATAACAATGAAATGCGCGAAAATATTCAGGAAATTCTTGAATTGTCGAATTACGAAGTATATGCCGCGTCAGATGGCTTATTAGGGGTACAAGCTGCCAGGGCACATAAACCGGATATTATCCTATGTGACATCATGATGCCCAATCTTGACGGATTTGGGGTGTTAAAAATTTTACAGCAAGATCCGGCATTACAAACCATACCTCTGATATTTCTTACTGCAAAAGCCGAAAAAGAGGATTTCAGGAAAGGAATGAATTTAGGGGCCGAAGATTACCTGATAAAACCATTTGATGATGCTGATTTATTGGAAGTAATCCAAAAAAATTAGCAAAATACCAGGAATTGGCCAAAAATCGATCAAACAGGACACTCTCCGGAATCATTGAGTTTGAAAAACTCGAGATTTTTCCAAACGTCAAATCTTTGATAGATCAATGCGAATCCAAAGAATTTGGTAAGCGAAGTAAAATTTGGGTGGCTAACGAAAAGGTAAATACCATTTATTTTCTCGAAAGTGGAATGGTGAAAGAAGGCATTGAAACCGTGGGAGGGAAAGAGTTTATTTTTGATTTTCATACGGGTCCGGGGTTTGCTGGTCTTACTCACCTTTTTCAAAATAATTTTCACAGTTACTGCGAGGTGATTGAAACTTCAATTATTAAAACCATTTCAAGAAAAGCGCTGGAAGAAATAATTCTCCACGAAAATTTATGGACTTCATTTCAGAATTATTTCTCAGCTCTATGTCAGCAACATCTTGCCAGATTGGCCGTAAACTCATTTGGAAATGTGAGAGAAAAGGTAGCTTTCCATTTGCATTCTCTATCCAAAAAGATGAATAAACAAACCATTCATTTAAGCAGGGAGGATTTGGCTTCATATTGTGGCATTGCAAAAGAAACCTTAATCCGAAACCTGACTGAACTCAAAGATGATAAAATAATCAGCATTGACCAGGAAGGGATTCATATCAAGAACTTACAAAAGCTGAATGCTCTTTTCATGTAAGGCAAAATCAAATGTTTAGCCACCGAGGTGTTCTAACAAAGAAGTGGGTATGTCATTTGGATTTGATATCAATGCTCTGATTTTCCTAAACAAAAACGGATCTGTAATCTATTCAAAAACCAAATAACAACCATACAATACCACCAGAATGGCAAGAGTTGTCAGTCCGTAAAGGAAAAAGCCATTTAAACCAGGAATGACATCCATCATGGTCAAGACACAACTTATGAATCCAATAAATGACCCCAGGCCTAAACAATAAAATCCCGGTCGCTGGCGTCTTTCAGAAACCATTTTTTGAAGGTTTGCAGCAACAATTGCTTCTCTTCATCATCTAAGGATTCGTTTAACAACAATTGATTAATTTGATCTTCATTGATGGGTTTAGCCTTCAAAGATTCCAATAATTTGATTCCAATTGGTGAAAGTTGTTTCATATTTAAAGCAGCATTTACTAAGCTAAGCTAAGATAATATTTTTAATACATTTCCATATTCATTTCCGGATCCGGATTCTGACCCCGAATAACCAGAATTATACTTTGTTGTGGCATTTCTCCAGTTTTCCATCCTTATTTTTGTGCCATAATTTATTCAAATGAAGATGAAATGGGTAGGGCTATTGTTACTGGTACCGGTCTGCATAAGTTTGTTTTGGCTTTCATGTAAAGGCCCTGATAAGGAATGTGCGGCTCCATCAGCGGGTTCCAAAAAATTATAAATCCCAACGGAGATAGCGAATTGGCCTTACTTATGCGGGAAATGTTCGATGAATCCATCCAGCTTAAAGAAAAATAGGATTAAAAGAATCCATAAGTTTAAACCTGGAATACGAAAAAATCCTTACTGCCCATGCCACTGAACCTGAAAAAGCTGCTTCACCCGAATTTAAAGCTTTTGCAGCCTTATATCTGGAAAGCATTCAGCAATTGAAAAAAACCGGTTCAGACTCAGCAGCCTATCATTACACTTACATGGTTAACCAGTGCAAACTCTGCCACCAAGCCCTTTGCCCGGGACCTTTGGTGCGGATTGAAAAATTGGATATGCTTTAATTGGAAGGGATGGCCTAAATTCCACTCCACAGAAAAACCAAACAAAGGAATGGATGGCCCTTATTGATTTATAAATCTGCACATACATGGACTCTGAACGACCAATACTTTCCCCAAAAAATTAAAATTTGTGTTCCTTGAATATAGCTATCCAAAATCTTAGAATCCACTTTCGAATCACATTTGATATCAAAATTTGATTTTCAGCGTATGAGGTCACATCTCCCGATAACATATGAAATCCACCTTCGTTGTCGACCCACTCCACGGTGCACACGAAAACGGAAGGATTGGATATTTGGCTATTGAACTTTCCGTCCCAGCCAAAGGCATATTCATTTGGCGGAAAACGATGCTGCTCAAAGACCATCTGCCCCCAGCGATCGTAAATGCGAAGTCGTTGGATTTCTTTGATCTCAGGAGTTGAAAAAACAATAAAACGGTCATTGACACCATCGCCATTGGGCGTGAATACATTGGGAATAAAAACATCGCCGCGTTTTCTAATTTTCAAAATGAGGACATGCAGCGAATCACATCCATTTGTTGTTTGAAAATGCGATTCAAAAATCCCCTCTTGCTCATACAACCTATTGGTGACCGGCCAAAAAAAGCGATCCAGGGCGTTTACGGTATCGACAACTAAATATTGCGGATCTATATGTAAGTGTAAGTTTATCACAGAATCACAGCCCTGATGGGTTTGTAAATTGAGTTGGTAATCGCCACCGGCTTTAAAGGTTCTGTCTGCAGCATACCAATAATATTCACCACATTGCCTTTGAGTATCCCGCAAGTTATAATCCCGAAAAATGCTGAGATCCAGAAATACAATGGAATCGCAGCCCAAATGATTGACCAGTGTATCTGTATACAGGCCACTTTTGGTATAATCCCGGCCATTGATGGGCCATTGGTACCGATTGCACAGAGCGATCCTTTGTGTGTCGCTGCTCCGTTCCCGTATATTCAAATGCAGAATCCGAAGCGAATCACATCCATCCGCATTTTTAAACCGTTCTGTATAGGTTCCGCTTTTCCAATACTTACGATTGTTCGTTGGCCATACGTACGTTTCGCAAACGTCAACAGATTCTTCCATTCTGTCTTCACCAAGGATCTCCAGTTCGAGTACAAGGATAGAATCACAACCCTTCGCCGTCAAAAGCGTATCTCTATACAGGCCACTCCGATCATACCTGGTGCCATTTACGGGCCATGTATATTCGCGACATGACCGGATCGAACTTTTTGAAAAAGAAGGTTCTACAATTTGCAATTGCAATTCCAGAATTGAATCACAGCCGCGATGATTGATCAAGGTATCTCGGTAAAAGCCACTTTTATCGTATTGCAATCCGGAAACAGACCAGAAATAGGATTTACAGGCTTCAACTACCTGTGTTTGAAAGCTGGATGGGTGGATCGTTAAATTCAGGGAAAGGATGCTATCGCAACCTTTATCATTGATCAGGGTATCGCGAAAAGTACCGCTATTCATATAGGTCTTACCATTGACCAACCAGGTAAATTCGCTGCAGGCCTCTTCGCTCCACTCCGATTGAGTACTTTTATGGATCTGTAATTCCAAAGTAGCCAGGCTATCACAACCTTTTTCATTTTGAACCAGCTTTGTAAACATTCCGCTTTCTGTATAGGTCGAATCATACCATTGGTAGTAAGCACAGCTTTCCACAACCAAACGTCCGTTAGGCACGCTATCAAAAACCACAGACACAGGTGCCGATTCCTGATATTCGCCGCAAGGTAAATGTCCGCCGATGTGGTAAACACCGGCCTTTGTCGCTATAAAAACACTATCATGGGCCCCTGATAGGGCTTTCCCGTCAAGATACCATTGATAATCGCTGGCATGGGTTCCTGCCGAAAGCAAAGCAGACCCTGCAGGACAGTCACCCTGACGGATGTACAATACATTGGGAACAGGAGGTTGATCGATGAGATTTGAAAAGTAGCCGACATCGAAAAACCACCTCCGATTTGTATGATCGCCACATATAATTTTACTGCACTCGAAATGGATATGGTTTGAGGATTGCCCACCTGGTTGCTGTTGAAATTGATCATAAACCAGTTGGTGGAGCCGATCTGCCTTCTCTGAGAAACGATCGATTCGATATCCTTTTCCATTAAAATCCACTTTCGCGCTAGCATCTTCGAGCAGGATATAACAAAAATAGGGGAAGGCCATTTCCCCGATAAGCTTTAAAGTGCGAGGTTTCAATAAAATTCGAGCCATTACATTTTGATGAAACCGGAAAGCTCGTCGATACATCGACTTCACAGGATTGAGCTGAGCCAGTAAACACGGCCAATTTTTATCGCTGAAGACCTCGGCTACTGAAAATGGAGTAGCACCATCTCCATTTGATATCGAATGAAAAAGACCTGCTTTCTGAAGCAACAGATTAGATGTTGATATAAAACTACCTGTTGAGCTGTACCTGTTGATGATCAGATGGGTGCTGTCTTCAGTGGCCACTATGGTTGATTGCTCACTGATGGAATTTCCTGGGTGCGTACAATAAAATAGCGATTGCCCAGGCTGTTTACCGGAGGGATTTGATCAAAAGTACCATCGCCACAACCACCAGGTGCATCTAAAAATGCACAGGTATTCATCACGCAGGGCTTTGAAGATTCCACCAAAGATCCCATTGCACTTCTAAATAAATAACTCTCACCTGAATTCAGTTCGATCGTCACACTGCCGTTTATAGAAATCTGCGTTCGGTCGTAGAGAGCCATGATCGAATAGATCGGCCATTCCGAAGGTAAGGGTCCATCGCGGTAATAACCCACCCTGAAAGCAAGTCCGATTCCCGGATTGCCCAGACTGGTCAGAGATGCATTTCCTTTGATATAGGCATCTGTTCCCAATTGGTCGGATGCAATATTTCGAAGGTTTACCGAAAAGATCTGATCACTTTTGAAGATTAATCCGGCACCTTTTAGTAGTATATTCAAAGCATGCCTGTTAAAATCTCTGAAATTGCCCAGGGGCCTGTAAACCGCTGGTGACCCTTTTTTGGCAGTAAGCGTGGCTAAGTAGCTTCCATCGCTTTTACGAACTTCAATAGTTATGGTAGTGTCTGAAGGTGTTGCTAGAATAATTTCATTGGCATCGTGCCCGTATAACCAGGGTGCAGGGGCTATGTGGTGTACTTTGTAATACTGTGAAGTGGAGGTGGTGATAAACACCACACAGATGCAGAACATGCATATGATCCTCCATTGCGGCCAGGCCTGGTCTTTTACCAAATTTCTCGATGGGTTTATCTGTAAATATACATTTATAATGCCAAAATTCAGGAAGCTGACAATCAGAATTGAACCAGTTAACAATCATTGAAGTGCATCCTTGAAATAGAGATAGAGAAGGGCCCATAAAACTGCCAGTCCAAAACTAATCAGCGTTCCCATAAGAAAATATTCAGTGAGTTTTCGGTCCTTGGCCCTGGAGAGGTCGTTGAAGCGAAATACCGACTTTGCGGCCATCAGCCAACCGATACCCTGCCATTGGTTCAACAAGATAAATCCAAACACGAACAGACGCTCCAACATCCCGATGTATTTTCCGGCGTTCTTCAGCGAATCATCTGCTTCGGCATCTTCAAATTTCCAGGAAGCCAGCAAATACATCATGATTACCGAAGAGACCCTGGTCACACAAATCAAACCTAAAATGAAAAGAATGCTTGAGTCTTCAACTATAAACGCTGATGAAAAGTTAAACGAAAAATAGAAATGAGCGACTGCAAACAATACAGCAAAATGCAATACCTGATCGGCAAAGAACAAAAATTTACCATTCCACCTGCCGCTCAATGAAACTTTCATCCAATCGATCAAATAATGCGACCCGGAAATAATCGCTATAACAGGCCAATGCGTCCAATCAAAACGCAAAAGAGTAAACAACAAACCAACATGAACGAGAATATGCAAATACAAATAAACGGATCGGCCTTTCTTTTCCGCTTTATCGCGTACCCACTTTTCAGGTTGCAAAACAAAATCGCCAAGCAGATGTGCCAGTATCAACAAAAGTAAAATATTCATGATTTGCGACCCATTTGTAGTTGAAAATAGAGCTCCATGTTCATTACCTCATCATAACCTCCCCTCTTCAATGCTTCGCTTACGGTACTCTGCGATTTTTTCATCTTTTTTGCAATATCCATTTGATTCAAGCCCTGGATTTTCCAAACATTTTACGATGACTTTACTCACGGCAACACTCCAGTCGTTCATGGTCAGTAAAGCCAATGAGAACATCACGTTTAAGCTACTGTCCAATTCCGTTTCTCCCGACAAAATAGCCAAATTTTGCTTTTTTAAACTGTCAAAACATTGGCCGGATTTCACAAAAGCTTCTCCGCTGGCTTCTGTGATTTTTACTATTTTCGAGGATTGCTTTCCTATTCCGATACCCATTCGCACATCCAACCCCGGCTTTTGCCTGATCGCTGCTTTGATGTGAAGAGCCAACCTCAAAGCTACCTGCGCTTTCACCGCAATCTGAAAACTATCACCCCTGTAAACCTCCCAGGTTTTGCCCTCAGCCCCATATTGGCTCAGAACCCCTTTTAAATTGGGTAACCACAATCGCTGTGCCGGGTCCTCGACGATACGATATCTCCTGTAATGACTGCAATCATAAATTGTGGATGCTCCGGCAAATATCGCTTTTTTAGACGATATTTCAAAATATCGTTTAATAAACCGATATAAATGATTTTCGGCTGATCGGGCGATTTTCCTCACAAATGTTATCAGGGGCGTGTTCGTTTCGATTAAAATTAAAACGCCAGGAGTGCGACGAAAAGCAATAATAAACTCTAAAACTAAAAACTATATATATCTATTTATCAATACTATATACATTATTATTTATTCGTTATTAATTATTATCCAGTCCAGTTACTTTCCGATACAAATTGTTAAGCTAAAATGTAAAGCCCTATTAATAAAGGGTTTCAGAGGTTGCGTATTTATTTGGGCAACAACTGGGCAACAAAACCCACTAAAACAAGTGCAAGTACAGCACAAAGAAAAGAAAATATGTTGTTCGGTGTAGAGTGTGTTTGTCCTTATCATAAGCAAAAGGCGAAGATAAGTTTTTACACTATCTTAATTGACTAACAACTGCTTCCAATTGTAAGCCCATATACTGGCAGAACTCTTCAACGGTAACAACTTGGTGTTGCTGCTTGTTGAAGTACTCTTTAATCCTCTTAATAAGGTATCTACCATATCTGTCGCTTTTGCCTGTGATTATCTGAATGTCTTTCGGATAAATACACAGTCTGTTCATTTTAAATTACTCTTTTCATACTCTATCCATACATCAGGTATAAAGTAAACATTGCAAAGATAATATGTTTTTGTGAGTGGTAAAAGTGTGTTTGTTGGAATAATGTGGCAATAACGGAAATGTCGGAAGTGGTTATTTGTAGAGCCTTATAAAGCATTATAGTTTTGTATCGTGATGAAGAAAATAATTGTATCGGTTTTGTTTTTAACGGCTTTTACAGCCGCTTTTTCGCAAGAAGAAGCAAGGGTGATGAAAGTTAAGGATGGCGATACATACGTTCTTAAAACAACTGCAAAGGAGCATACAATAAGGTTATTAAATGTTGATGCTCCCGAACTAAATCAACACTGGGGTTTCAACTCTTGGCTCAATGTAAAAGCCTTGATACTTGGTAAGGTGGTAAAGTTTGAAGTATTGAAAACTGATGTGTACGGTAGAGAATTGGCAATGGTATATGTGGATGGGCAAAGACTGGATGAAATACTTATTGCGAATGGTTGGGCTTGGCACTACATCAATTTTGATACTGATGCAAGGCTTGAAGATTTGATGCGGAAAGCATCAAGCGAAAGAAAAGGACTTTGGGAATGTGGGGCTGAAAAAGTTTGTCCGCCCTGGCTATTCAGAAAGTATAATGTAAAAAATAGATACAGGTTTTGTAAAGGCTGTATCGCAACAAAAAAGTAATTACTAACAATTTAAATAAATAACAAAATGGCAAGATTAAAAGGCTTACTAAAAATAGAAGGTACATTGGATAACCTTACCTTCTACAAAACACAGGATGGACATCTTGTGAAAACAAAAAGTGGTGTATCTGGTGACAGAATAGCCAATGATCCTAACTTTCAGCGTACCCGTGAAAACGGTAGCGAATTTGGAAGCTCTGCAAGTGCTGGAAAATTACTCCGCAATGCTGTTCGTAATTTGATGATGAACGCAAGTGACAACCGTGTTACAAGTCGTTTAACGCAAATAATGACACAGATTAAAAACTACGATGCCACTTCTCCAAGAGGTGAAAGAAATGTAGGTATCGGAATTGCGGACCCGATGGCAAAAGCCTTGTTGAAAGGATTTGACTTCAACGATAGTGCAACTTTGGGTAGTGTAATATTTGCACCGTTCACTGTAAACACTGGTACTGGTGATATTGCTTTCCCTGCATTCACCCCTATCAATGATATTTACTACCCTACTGGAGCAACTCACGTTAGTTTTAAATCTGCGTTTGCTGATGTGGATTTTGTAAATGAAGTGAGTGCAATTGAATACAGCCCTGTGCAAAATTTGGCAATTGATGGCACTAACACACCATTCAATTTAATTCCTGCTGCTGTTCCAGCAGGTGCAGGTACAAAACTTTATTTCTTAACAATAGAGTTTTTCCAAGAAGTAAACGGTATTCAATACTCGTTAAAAAATGGTGCTTACAACGTGTTAAACATTGTTGAAATAGCCTAATAGCTTTCTTTCTTATCGGTTAAATAGAAGCCCTGCCCTTGTGGTGGGGCTTCTTGTTTTAAAGCAATAGCAAAGCCCTAAAAGGGCAATGCTGAAAGCTCACGAACACCTGATGGATAACACCAAACGAAACAACCACAAGGAAGCTGATAAACCTTGATGCCAAAAACTGGCTGATGGGCTAACCGAGACCTGCGGATGTAACGCTGATAAGCAAAAGGTGAAAGCTGCAAGTGCTGATGGAGAACCTGCGGAGTAAAAGGACAAATGCCTAACTGGCTGCCTGCTGAAATACGTGGATGATTTTGCATAATGAAATAATTTATATGCTTCTCACAGCAAGGGGGATAAAAAAACCAAAAGGAAACGGAATAAATGATAGCCTTGTGCGGTGGGTCTGTGTTTATGCCGTAGTCTTTTGGTTTTTTTAGTGTTGGCTTTGTGCGTCTGCCCCCCTTGCTATTTTTGCATATAAATTTTTTATGGTGCAAAAGCATTTCCCCAGGTTATGGCAGCCAATACGGCTACCTTTTAAAGTGCCTGTACATCATTGCTTTTTTTACATCGGCTAAGAGTGCCAATGTTTCGTACATCTGTTTTTCTTTTCGTTCTATCAGCTTTACTTTATGGACATCTTGCACAAAGGCATATTTATTTTTGCTGACTGCTTCGGCTTGTGCCTTAATGGTGCTTTTAAAATCACTGATGCGGATAAATGGAATAACTGAACCAGTAAGGAACTGATGAAAATGTTTTGCCTTCCATAAGCCGAAAGAAAGGGTTTTGTAAAAATCCATATCATCTGAATTTTTGCAGGAAATTACAAAGCAATTTGGGCAAGGCTTTTCAAGTGGTTTGCCACTATTTAAACCTTTGCATAAAATGTAAACATCAAAATCGCTTGTTTGATTTTTTGGATTGAATGTGTGAATTTTTGGACTGTGCATAATACTTGCTTTAAAGTTTGTATCTGCTTTTGCCCTTGCCTGTGCTTTGCTTCGCTTACGCTCCGCAACACATATATAATTTGACAAAGAAAAAAAACAGAAAAAAAAAGAAAGCATTCTGATAGGTGGCGTGGCTAAAAACCAAAAGGAAACGGAATAAGTCCCGAAGGGTGAAAGGCAAATACCAATAAAAAATAAAAGATTATTTGCCTTTCATTATGCCGTAGTCTTTTGGTTTTTTTATCAGCGTGGGCTTGTGTGAGCCACCTAATTTTGCTGCACTTTTTATTTTTATTTTTTTATCCTCTTTTCAAAACTGTATTTAGGATTTCAATAAAAATTCCACTGATAAAAACCGATTGGCTTAAATCAAAATCAATAATCAAAAAACGAAATGTCTTTAGTGCGTTGGATTGGGGCTATATGTCGCAGAAAAAATAAAGCATACCATACTGTGGTAGCGTAGGGAAAAAGCAAGTGTATGACTGAATGGAATGTTGCAAAAAGTGCGGAGGTGCTTGGAGTGGCTTGTAGCTTTTGCTTGTGTGTGATAGCGTTTTTTGTAAATTAATTCAACACAAAAAACATTGTAGCGGTGGCAAAGCAAAAGCCAAGACACGGAAAGCAAAGGGTTGGTTTTGCAATATGGAATGAGGGAATACTCTTGCTGTGCGGTGCAAAATAAATGGTGAAATGAATGGAAGTGTAATGTAGTGGAAGATAGTGTAGCGAAGCGAAACGCTGTAACGAAATGGAACTGGAATGAATGAACCTTTTATTGCACATTGCCATCAACAACTAATGCTTTATTTTTTTCTGCACCGCTGAAAAGGGTGGTTGGGGTGTGTGGCTTTGGGGGGCTGTGCGTTGGGAGAAAAGACGGCTTCCATTTTATCAAAATGGCTATGGTATTGGCTATTTAACATAATGTTATTATGTGACAGCCTGTGCGGTTGGATGCTTGCATAAGCGATGGCAAAAGGCTGTGCGTAGCGAACACATAATGCCACATTATGTTATTTAGCTTCAGGCAGTTTTTATACTGGCATAAGCGGAACGGTGGTGGTGGTTGGAGTGTAGCGTTTTTTTTGTTGCTATGCTGTGTGTTGGCTTGGCTCTTTGGCTGTGGAGCAAAGCGGAACAGGCAATGTGCCAAATGCTTGGGGAGCATAGCCACAAAAAATATGACAGTTAAAAACTGACTGCAATACCATAGAGTGCTTTGAAGCGTTTGCCTTGTGGGTTGGCAAAGCACTAAGCCGTCTTTTCTGTGCGGTGGGTCGGGGGGCTGCTTTGATTTATAGGAATTCTTTTATTATATCGGAAACATCTGCCTCTTTGTTAGAAGTAGATTGAAATATAAAACTTGCTAATTGGTAGCCATTCCAACAAATGATGCCTTGATTATTTGCCTCACTTAGTGCCTCTGGACTAAAATTTGAAGTCGTAGCGAAAATATAAACACAAGGTGTAAAGTTTTCTTTGTGTTGGGTACGTTTTGCAAACCCGATAAATTTATCAATTTCTGGTCTTGAAATGTTACCACCATATTGCTTTGATTGACCAAATACTTTTACAGAAACTACACTATTTAGGCTGCTTTCATTTCTTGAAATTATTGATCCGAAAAAATCAAAACCACCATCACCTGACTTTTTGGTTACACCTGTGTTCAATGCACCAAGATAATTTTTCAGAATATTGGCACACAATAGTTCAAATTCACTATCCGTAATTGAATTGTAAATTTTATTTTTAATGTCCTGTACCTTGAAATAATATTTATTTATAAATGTTATTGCTTGATTTGTTCTTACATCAAATAGGCAATAGGAATTTTGCCCAGAGTTGAAAATAACTTCATCGTTTACTAATGCAAGAAATGAATTAATACTTTTCTCCGCTTCTTCAGATGCTTTACGAACATTTAAACCACAACTTTTGTAGTAGTCAATTAACAGTGAAATGGTCTCAATTTTTTCAGCACCTATATTTTTGATAGTATCATAGAGTACCTCTTTATTCACTTGCTTTTAATTTTTTAATACGAGAAAGCTGTGTATTCATTTCTTTAATTGATGTTTCAATGTTTTGCATATCATCATCAGTTATGTTTTTTTCATAGCCTTCACCCACCATCGTTTTAAAGGCATCAATAGCACCATTTATTTTTTGCATACACTCATCAAATGTCACAACGTTATTAAAATTCTTTCTTTCTAAAAAACGAATAGCCCCGTCTATATTTTTGTCATCCAAGAAATTTAAGGCAGTAGGTTCATTTATCATATCAAATAATCGTCTAATTTCCTTTGCATCTGCAAAAGTTACTTTACCTTCTTCATCAGGAGTTAACCAGTCGTAAAATCTTCTTATCCTTTCCAAATTTTCAAACTGCAAACTGTCTTCATTAAAACCAAAATATGTTCTTAGTCCTGGCTTTTTCAAGAGTTCATCAAAGTGACTAAAGTGGGAGTTTTTGAAATATGATTTATATTCTTCGTCTTGCTTAAACTGCATCATTACTCTGTAAGTTTTAAAGTAACGATTTACGTCTTTAACCTGCATACCCAACATTTTAGAAATAGTATTTGGGTCTTTGCCTTTTTCCTCCATATTATTAATGAACTGTGCCTTTTGGAAAGCATCCCATTCTTTTATACCGGAAACATTTCTAATGCCCTGTATCACCATTCCGAAATAATCAGATTTGGCAGTAACATCATCAATTACCAATAAATCAATATTTCTCAATTCAGCTACCTTTTCATCTGATAGCAAGGATTGTCCTCTATCATATTCTCTGATGATATATTTTATTGCTGATGTTCTTCTATTACCTTCCACTACAACATAGTTTTCTGTATTTTCTATCTTGCGTACAACTATGTTATCCACTGGAATAAATCCAACCGTTTCAATTGATTTGGAGAGTACTAAAACTTCAAATTTGGGATGTAGCATTTTGCTAAACGCTTCTTCTTGAACTTTTTGTTCGCTGTACCTGATTTCAGGAATATTTAAACTGTCGTCTGAAATATCAGCGAAACGTGGATTGTTAGGGTCTAATAGTAATTTTTCAATTGAGACTGTTATTTTTTGTAATGACATATTTTTGAAGATTTATTTTTAAATGATTATGATTTTAATTTTATAGAAACCAAAGGTTGCTTTTGCCAAAGTCAGGTAAATTATCCTCCTGAAAATGGGGGTAAATTTCTGCCACCATTTCGGGGTACTTGGTTGTTACTGGTAAATTCTGTTGGCTGATGCTTTTCCAATACATTCGGCTGAACTGATATACTTGGTCTATCAATTCTCTTACTACTTCTACATCTTCTACCAATTCTTCTTTTGTTGCTGTTATTGAAACCTTGATTGGGAAATGGTAATCTTTTGGGAATAGCTTGCTATCCTCTGCATATCGTGTATTGTTGAACAGTAAATAAGAATTGTAACCAACTTTTACATATCTACCACTACGAGGCATTCTGCCCGGACTGCCCAAATCAAAACCTAATAACTCTTTACTATCTGTCTTATTGATGGTTACTACTATTACTGGTAAATCCTTTTCACCCAAATTGTCTAACATTTTAAGTATGGGTTGCAACTCCTTTTTATCGGATATTTCTTTGTAAAAATGGATGATTACTCTTTTTGCTGTTTGGTTTTTCTCTATGAATTTCTCAACAGCATTGCTTATTGATCCTGCCAATAAATCGGTTTCATCTTCTCTAAAACAGTCGAAGTTTTCAAATACTCCTTCATTACTGAAACAGAAAGCACTACCTACAAACCTATGTGCAGAACCTTGTGGTTTAAATGCTCCTACACCAATTATTATTTCATCTTCCTTTACTCTTGCCAAACGCCACGGAATACCGCCTATTTTAGCCAATAAAGCCACATAAATATTAGGTATGAAGTAGTAGAAATCTTCTTTGCTTAAATGCTCTTTGTAAAGCACCTGTGAGGATATTCCTTTGTTCAATAACAGTTCTTTGATTTTGTAATAAGCAAAGTGCTGTGGGTGGTCTTTTTCTGTTTTTGATATTGGGCTAATGTATATGGCCACAAATCTTGAACTGGTATCGTTAAACTCCTTTAATTGCTCGGCTACTTCTTCAAAAATAGTTTCCTTGTTTTCAAATACTATTCTTTTAGACTTATCTATGCTAAGGGTTTGATTGATGTAGTTTTGAAGGTTTGTTATATGCTTTTCAACCTTATTCACAGGCTTATGCCAACCGTTTATAAAGTAATCATACAAAGTGTCTTTTATGTACTCGCCATCGTCTTTGTGATAGATGAAAAACAGTTTAACGTGGTCTTCGGTAAATGCTTTTAATGGTTTGTGTTTCCAAATACCATAACCTGGGTTTACTTCTGTTTTACCTCCTTTAAACTCCAGTAGGTTTGAGTTCTGGTGTGTTTCAAATACTTTGTTGTTGGGTACTTTGTAGAAACCATCTTTATTGAGCTTGAACATTGCTTTAAAAGCATCTGTATTGAGATAGGTATTATAGAAGTTCTCTAAATGCTTTAAGTAGATTGGGAAACGGTTTTCTTTCTTCAGTTCATCTTTCTCAATGATAAATTCTTTCTTTAGTGTATTGCTTAAAATTGGGTACAGTGTTTCTTGGTTTTGCCTTAAATCTTCTGGCATTTTCTCATACTTGTACACTGTGCCATTACAATTGACAAGGTTGTATTTGGTGGTATCAAAATCAGCTATTTCGGAAATGCTTTTGTGCAATATTTTAGAAGTGCCATTGTATGCTACTACAAATTCATAACCGTTTGCAGTAACTTGGTTGAACTGAACTTTGATTGTGAAATTATTGTAAAGCTGATATACTTTATTCTTGTGTAATGGGTCTTTAAACCATACTTCAATATCATCTACATAATTCGGAAACACAATTGCACCTTCAATGCCTTTGAAATAATTAAATACCAAATGGCGGAAATAATGGAGTGAAAAGTTTATAGCATCAGCAAACTTTATTTCTGTGGTAATTGCACCTTCTCGTGGTACTTGGAAATCAGTATAGTAATTCCTGTGCTTTGCTTCTCTGCCTTCGGGGAAGGTTTCCATAATTTTACCCCAATAGATAGGTGCAAAGCCTCTTTGCTTCTCACCATAGAATGAGAAAGTGCCTTTACTTACAACTGGTGTAAACGGAATGATATTTAATTGAATTTGCTGCATTAAAAGTTGTAAGAGTTTTTTTATTATCAATAGTTCTTATAAAATGCTTCTGCTTTAAATTTTGTAAATTCTTCCGTTTTAACCATACTTCTGCTTATGACTTGAAAAGGTTCTAACCTTGCTACTTCTGATTGCAGGTCTTTTGCGGTCTTGGGGCTACAACCTAAAATGTCTTGTATCTCTTTTGCTGATGCACCGTCACTTTGGAATATGTATGAGAACTCAAGCAATTCTTGAAAGTTGAAAAACTTTTGTTGATAGTCTGACGGTGATTGTGAAGCAAAGAAAACAACAATGCCTTTAGAACGACCTTCTCTTATTATTTTTTCAAGGAAAATATTTTTCTGTCCTAAGTAGTTGTGTGCTTCGTCAATTACCAAAATAGTTCTAATGGTTCTTCGTCCATCTTTTATTGGGCTGTCTGGCATTGCAGCCATTTCTTTATAAAGTCTTTCTATAACAAGGTAACCGATTAACTCTTTCAGGACTGGCATTTTGTGAACATCAATAATCATAGTACGATTACTTATTTTGTCCATTGGCGGTACTGAAGAATTGTGGGACCAGAACAAATTGAAATTGGCTAAATCTCTTAACACCTCAATTAATGTATCATCATTTTTTCCTTCTTCTTCATAGCTTGCTAAGGCAATTTGAAGTACATCATTAAAATCTGGATATGGTTTTTCAGAATTTGCTCTTGCTGCATAGCCAGCAACAATTGCCGCTGTTAATGCTCCTTTTTGTACAGGACCAAATTTTGAATTGATTGATGAAAAACTTTCCGCTTTTTCTCTTGCTGATAATTGAATGTCTTGTTCGGAATATGCAGGTAAAATAAAAGGACTTACAGGTAAGGTTTCATTGTTTTGTAGAAGCTTATAGGTTCTTGCTCTTGAAACATCAACAAAAGTATCATTGCTTACTACATCACCTTTATAATCGAAGAAAATGAAATTAGTTTGATAGCTTGATTGTACTCTAATGTCTGCCAAGAGCTTTAATAAAAACTGTGTTTTACCAACACCTGGTTTCCCCATTATAGCAAGATGAGAATTGGCGTGTTTAGCTGTATCATTCATTGACATTATCAATTCATTGTTTTGTAACACACTTCTGCCTATGAAAATATCGAGGTCTTTTGTTTTTACATCTTTGCCTCCACTTAGCTGAATGCTATTTACTATTTCGGTGTACCAACGGTTAATGTCTTCGCCATTTTTTTGAAAAACTTCCCACATTAATAAAGCTCCATTATCAACGTGGTCTTTTATAACAGACTTATTGCTATAAAAATCATTTTCATCAATAGTGTCTATTTCATACACTTGACTTAATAATGTTTTTAGTAGGATTTCATCGCTGCCAACGAATGTTGGTCGTTTCATTTCACCGCCTGAAAAATTGTTGCTTTTAGCAACTGATTTACCGATATGAACCAATGAATAAGAAAATGCCATACGAGCCAAAATAGCTTTGTCTAATTTGGTGTATGCTCTAAAGGCACTTATAATTTCATCTGTACGCTGTGATGTATATAGTCTGTCTGCCATAATATTAATTTTAGTTCCAGAAGTAACCTTCACGAACAGTTGTCAATTCATTGTTTTGGTTGAACTCTAAACGTGCTGCACCAGTTAAGTTTGGTTCAAGATTTTTGAAATAGTTATTATCCACTTCGGTATCGGTGGAAAGAATGATTACTTGATTAGCAGCATTTGGGAAATAATGTTTTACAATATTATCTCTGTGAATACTATCTAATCTTGAAAGTGGCGTATCAATAATAATTGGCAAATTGAGTTGTGATGTTTGAGCCAAGCCCCAAAGCAATGACAATGCAAATACTTCTTTTTCGCCTGCTGATAAACTTGATTTTTTTACCTCGTGACCACTTTTATCCCTCACTGTTATTTCGTAGGTTTTATCGTTTATCTCTAAGTCTTTTATTAATCCTGCTTTGCTTGAAAGCATTTTATACATTTCAAATGTTTTCTCTTGCAGTAATTGAACTTTGTTTTTACGAAGCTTCACCATATAGGCATTCATTAAGTTTGCTATTGTGTCGCATTCTTGAATAAAATCAGCTTTCTCTTTTGAGAAATTGTGCTTTTCATATAGCTTACTTATTTCTAATTCAATGTCTTTTATTTTGGTTTCCAGCATTACAATTTCTTCATTGATGTTAGAAATTTTAACCGATAACCTGCCTATTTGTGTTTGGCTGCTTTCAATGATGTTTTGCAATTCGGCAAATAATTCTCTTTCACTTTCGGTTGATCCTGCACTAGCCAAACTTGTTTCTAATGATTTGATTTCAAAATCAAGTTCTGATTTTTCTTTTATCAAATCGGTTAGTTGCAATACATCACTTTGCTCTATTTCTTCAATGCGGTTCAATACTTTGGCAGCATCTCTATCCGACAGGTTGAGTATTTTTTGAATATCGCTTTTTGAGTGATTTTGTTGTAATAACAATAAAACTCGTTCTTCTAATTTAGCTTTTTGTTCGGTTGATAACGGTTTGTCTGTAATGGGTTCAGGCAATTCAATTTTATCTACTATTTCTTTTGCTAACTCAACTGCATTTTCAGAAATCGCATTCTGCTTTTGGCTTTCTCTTTCTAATTCTATTTGACTTTTCACTTTGGAAAATAAACTACCAGCCATAGCCCAGGGCAAAAATTGTTCAGTCAAGGTTTTAATTTGATTGTCTAACTGATTGCTTTTATTAGATAACTGAATACGTTTTTTCTCCTTTTGTTTGATGATTTCTGAACTCTCAGGGTCTAAGTTGAAAATTGCTTTGAACCTTGCTTGTGCATCGTCTTTTTCATTCTTAAAATTCTCTAATTCAGTATTCAGTTCGTTGCGTTCCTGAATTTTGTTTTGCAGTTTACGCTGTTCTTTTTTGAGTTCACTTTCTTTGAAGTCAATGTCTTCATCTGATATTTCAACAAAACCTTTTCTTTCTTCTTGCTTTAAATACAATACATCAGCAGATAATCGAGAAATATATTGAATGCCCAATGCAGCTTCTAACGATGATTGTAAACGAACTTCTGAATGGTCATCGGATGCAATTTCTTGGATTTTCTCCCCATCAAAAAAGAAGAATTGAGTAATACCCTTTGGAATGGTAGCATTGATATAATCTTGCCACATTTCTTTGTTTTGTACGCTTACTCTTTTGCCATCCTGCACTACAACCAACTTTTCTTCCAAGTCTTTAAACTTAGGACTGTCAGTAGCACCGGCACTCCAAGACCTGTGGACCATTAGTGTTTTAAAATCATCGGTTTCCATTTCCAGTTCAAACGAAACAAAAGCATTGCCTTTTGATAATTCTTTGCGGTTTATGGTTTTATAAATATTTTCTGGCTTACCTCCATACAAACAAATATTGATGGCTTCCATTACCGAAGTTTTTCCAGCACCATTCATACCTCCCATTAAGAAAATACTTTTGCCTTCGCTACTTTGTGGAAAGTTTATGGCAGTAGGAAACTGGAATGACTTATAGTTTTCTATGGTGAGTTTATTAAATTTCATTGCTAGCTTTTTTAAGGTCAGTTTTAATAATTTCTTTCAAAGCATCGTACACCCCAGTTCTGCGGTCTTTGAATTGGTATTCTTTTACAGTAGCTAAAAGCTTTTCCACTTTTTCAAATGAAAGGTTGTACTGTGTACACATTGTTTTTAGCAGTTCGTTATCTTCTTGTTTCATTTGCTTGCTTTAAATATTGTTGACGATAATAATCGAGTGTTCTGTCTTTTGCATCACCATCTACTTGCCACCAAGTCCACCCGTTTTGTGCTTTTTGAGTAAGGTAAACAGCTGCCGAACTTGGGCTATTATGTAAAATGATTTCGTTTTTATAGTTGGTTTTTATTTTTCCTTCTTTTGTGATTGTTGCAGTATGCAAATAACCCTTATACTGCTTTACAATTTTTGTGTTAGATGCAATTAGACCACTATTAACAAGGTTGATGAGTTCAAACTGAGGCGTAGTTGCTTTTACTTTCCTTACTTGTTTATGAACTATTGGCTTTGATGGTTTGCTTTGTTGCTTTGCTGAAACATATTGACTAAGTATTTCTAAAAGTTCTTTTTGCAATTCTTCGGCTTCTTTGTATTTGTCTAATTCTTTTATGAGTTTAAATTTTAATTCTCTTAACTCAGTTGGAATGTTTACTTCTGTCTTGGTGAGTTTGTCCGATGATTTAACAATAGCATTTAATTGGGATTGCACTTCCTGCTTGGCAGTTTTATTCAGCCAAGGTTTCAATTGGTTTTGTATATCGGCCAATTGACCTTTAAGATTTGCAATATGTTCTTTTAGTTTATGCATTATTAATTAGTTGCTTCTTCAATTAATTGTTCAACTCTGGCTTTGGCATCGGTTAAAAGTTGTTGAGATTGTTTTCTTGCTTCTTTAGATTTCACAACTAATTCTGATATTTCTTGCATAATTTCTTTCGTTAAAACAGGAATTTTAAGCCTGCGAATTTGCTCAGGCTTCCAATGCGATATGAGAGCACCGCTGCATTCTCTTTCAGCTTGCATCTGACAGATTTTTGAATTGATAACCAACGCCAAATACTCTTTTGGAATACTATCATCAGTAAGTTCTAAATTCATTATACCACTTGAAATAATTCCTTTAACATTTTCATCAACTACATAACAAGTTCCTATTGTACCATCTTTGGTTAATAAAATATCACCAATTTTTGGTTGATATGCTTTAAGTGAAGAATGAGTTGTTTCTGAAATATATTTATCGGCATTTCCGAATTTAAAGCCATCTTTTGTAAGATTACTTACTCTAATAAAAACGGGACCTTCTAAAGTATATAATGAAGTGCCCACTTCAAAACCCTTTAAAAAATTGCATATAGAGGATAAAGCAACTGTATCTTTTGTTTTTAAGTGTGCATCTAATTGCCTGTATTTAGTTTGATAATAGTCTGCGTCATTTCTAAAATTACTTACTACTTCACTAAATTTTGCGATATAACTTTTAGGCTTTTCAAAACTAACACCTTCTAGTCCCAAACCTTGCTCTAATAAATCAATTGCTTGTTTATAGAGAGATTGGGATTGTTGGCGAAGTTTATATGCTTTTAAAACATTCGTTGAAAGTTTATTTTCAATAGAATACTCAAAACGAGGGACAGGAATTATTTTAATAAATTTTGGTGCAATTTCTGGCTGAGAACTACCATACATCCCTTGGTCGAGTAATTTCCTACCATATTTAGTGTTTAAGTATAATGCTAGAAATGCACTTTCAATTTTATTATTTGTTTTAAGTATAAATGTGTGAGATGTTACGACAGCATTTTCTAACTCATCAGTATATAAAGCTGTTTGCCCAAAATTTGCACCTGTTCTTGTTATAAGTATATCACCATAAACTAATTTATTTCTATATAAATTATTGGCTATTTCTTTTGGTATAAAAACAGAATTACTTTCTATTTCTATTTTTAAAGGTCTGATGTTTTGTGCCCTTAAAACAGATATTCCTTCAGGAGAATATATTCGTTTAAATTCACCGGGATGAATTATTTCCTTAACATAATAAGAAAGGTTTTTATAACCCTTTAAAATATCACGATATTCTAAATATTCAGGTTTGTAAAAATCACCATCTATTCTTGTATAATTTATAACATCACTAAGTTTTATTGTGCTCCAAACTGCCATAATATTTTATTTTTTCCAAAAATCAAATTGTTGTTCAATTGCAAATTTTATAAAGGCTTCTGCAATACAAGGTTCTAAATCCTTAGCCTCATATTTCACATTTGGTTCTGCTGCTATTGCAAATTCACTTGGTTTTTCAACCAATTTTAAAAGTTGTTCTCTTGTAATTCTATGGTTTACCAAATCTTGCTTTATTTCTGGGCTTCCAAATGCATCTTCTACAATATTTCCATCAGCATCAATTTGATATTCATAGTCGCCACTATTGTTTTTGCCACCTTGTTCGCTTACTGCCATAAAAATGGGGTAATCTAATTGCTTTGCCACTTCGGCATCTATAAAACGGTTGCGTAGTTTATTTATGCTGTCTTCGTTTTGTAATAGCAATTGTAGCTTGCCTTTATTGGTTAGCAATAGTTTTTCTTCTAATGCTAATGGTATGGCATATCCATAGGATTTTATTTCTGCTTTTAAGGTTTTAGCAGTTTCTTTTTGTTTTTCTTTTAATGCTTTGATGGCTTGCTTTTGTGCTTCCTTAATAGGTTTAATATGTTCGTTAAATTCTTTGGCTGTTCCTTCCCAATTTTCTTTTGCAATGGTGAGTTCAGCCTTTTGAGTTAGTTCTAAAACTTCTACTTCCTCATCTAAATCGCCTAATTTTGTTTTTGCCTTCAGTTCATTGCTTTTTAACTCATCTATTTTTTCATCAATAGCTTCCAACTTTTCTTCTAAGGTTTGTGGCTGTGCTTCTTGCTCCTCATCGTCTTCTTCTGCTTCCTTTTCTTCATCTGTTTCTTCTGCAACTTCTGGTTCAGGAAATTCTTCTAAAAGCAATTCAAAAATTTCTTCTGGAATGCTTTCTTCTGCTACTTCAATATCGGCTTCAAATTGAGCAAGCAATTCTTCTATTTGTAAAGCATAATCAGGGCAAGTGTCTTTTACATCTTCTTGCACTTTAATAATTTCAGCCAACTGTTCTTCTGTATATTTCTGAATAACTAATACTGATGTTTTAGTGCCTGTATGTGGTTTGAAAGAATTGCCGTGTAAGCCCACAACAGCCAATAAACGAGCTTTACGCAATACCCATTCTCTAATAAATGCTAATGAGGAATTATTGAATTTCCCTTGTGGCAACACAATGGCTGCTCTTCCACCAGGTCGAAGCATTTTAATAATACGTTCTATAAACAACACATCACGTTCTTCTTTAGCGGTTTTGTCTTTGGCTCTTTTAAGTGCTGGCTTCGCTAGTTCGTAATGTGTTAAAATGTTTTTTTCTTTTACTTCACCTGCAAATGGAGGGTTGGCAAGTATCAAGTCAAACTTCAATTCTCCAAAATACTCCCAAGCTTTTTCTTTGTCGGTAAAAGTTTCACCATCAGGAATTGGATTTTTGAGTAACTGGGTTTTGCTTAACTGTGTCATTAAATATTGACCAGATTTGTTTGTGTACCAGTCACGAGGATCTAAACCACTCACATCAGGTCCAAAAATATTAGTGTGACCATCGCCTGCAATAAGCATCAAGGCTCTTGATGTTTTTGCAGCTCTTGGTTCAATATCTATTCCCCATAAATACTTGCTTGCATAATCGTGTTTCCTGCTTTTTTGGTCTTGTGGTGTATGAGCAGGAGAAGCCCATTCCATAGCGTGTAACAAGAAACCAGCAGAACCACAACTCGGGTCCATTACATATTCATAATCTTTAGGGTTAAGCATTCGTACACACATTTCGATTACGTGACGAGGAGTAAAGAATTGCCCTTTCTTTTTCTTTGCTTCTGTTGGTAATAGATACTCAAAAGCATCATCCATAATTCGGAGATTAGAACCCATTAAACGAACAGGTTCAACTGGTCCGATACAAACCTGCAAATGGTCTTTCTTTAATTTTATGCTTTCGTTATCCTCAAATACCCCTTGCCATTCAGCAGATGCTTTTTTGAAAAGTGTATTGATAGTTTCATAAGTCAAATCGGCATCATCAAACTTCTTGAATAGCACTTCTTTATTCGGTCTATCTCTCTTGTTTTCGTTGGCTTCTTTTTCGTCCCAAATTTTAGCAAAGATGATTTTGAATATTTCATTAAATTCATCAACACCACTGTTTGCCAAAACAAGTTCTTCAAGGTCTTGAATAATTTTTTTGAAATTGAATGATGTTTTAAGTTGAGCTAAGGTTCTTTTTATTTCTAAAACATCTTTTGCTTCTTCATTGACTTTTGGAATTTCTGATAATGTATCAAAGTCTGTATTTTGTGGCCTGTATAAAACAAGGCGGTCTGTACCGTTGGACCAAATACCTATTGGGTTTCCTTTTGCACCTAAGTATGTTTTGAGTTGCTCAATACCTTCTTTTCGTTTTGGCTTTTTGATTTCAAAAAGCAATTTCACCGTTTCTTTGGTATCATCTCTATAAACTGCGATGTCGGCAAACTTTGTGTTTACTTCAACACCAAATTGAACTGGTATTTCGCATTCAATTTGCTCTGGTTTATAGTTGTAGTAATTGATAAGTTTATACACCCACAACTGCCTTACAATTTCTTCTGGATTTGATTTTCCATCTTCAACGTAAACTTGAATTTCTGTTTTGTCAGAATGAAGTTTTGCTAATGGTTTTATGAAATAGAGTTTTTTGCCAGTTTGTTTTCCTGTACCATCTTTAGCATAAATATTCAGCATTTCGTGAATAGGTTTGCCTAAGCTTTCAAATTCCGTCAAATCATATTTAACAGTAGGGTCTTTGAATATTTTATCAATTACTTGGTGAGTATTCATCTATTTCGATTTTTTCTTTTTGTTTAATTTGATTTTTTCTTCAGCTACTTGCATAGCTTCATTTGCCATCTTTTCATCTTTTACCACTTCATAAATTTGGTCGGCAAGCCAAAGGGTTTGCAACTCTTCTACATCGGCTTTGAGTATTTGGGCTAATAATGGTATTTGCTCTTTCTTTAATTGCCTATCGCCACGTTCTACTTTGCTAATAATAGAAGTGTCCACATCCAATTGAGAAGCAAGCTGCCGCAGCAACAAATTTTGCTTCGTTCTTAGTTCTCTTATTCGTTCACCAAACTGTGTTGCCATTATAATAATATTGTCTTGACAAATATTGGCAAATATAAGAAAACAAAAGCAAAGACTTACTAAAAAAAGTAGTACGTTAAAAAGTTTTGAGAAAGTGGGGAAATGAGGATTTGAGGAAAGGCGGTTTAACGCTTCCTCATATCCTTAAATCCTCAAATAGGAACTATTGAGGATTTTTGGCGTTGGGGTTGGTGTACTGGTCGTGACCATCGTACTGGATAATATCAGCATCTTTAAACTCCTTGATGTAGCGTTGTGCTGACTTATCGGTAATGCCCAAGCTCTGGGCTGTGGCTACATAGGTTTGGCGGTTGAAATGGTAAGGCAGGTTTTCTAAAAACTGCTCTTTCTTGTGCTTTGGTTTGGGCTTGTAGGTTTCCTGGGCTATTTGAGAATATACATAACTGCTATGCTTTAACAGTATGGTAATCATATCCAACGTATTTTGAAAGTCGGTATCGTTGCAAATTAGGTTTTGAGTAATTTCTCCATCTTCCATAATGCGGAGTGCTGAAAAAATCATCATTATACGGTAGGCAATTAAGCCCAAACGCCTTACTGAACTGATAATCTCCTCTTCTTGGATATTGACATACAGGGTTTGCATTTTCTCAAAGAATTGATTGAACTGCAATTGCTGTGATGGGGTCAAAGAAAAGTGTACATCGGGGTTGGCTTGTAAAGTTTGGTACAAACTGTAAAAGTCATTGCCCAGCTTTTCAAAATGCACATCTAAACCGTTCTCGGTTTTAGAGGCAAATACATCTTTCCAAATCAATTTCATATTCATTACATAGAACACAAAACGGCTGAACAAACCATTTTCAGCATTTGGAATGAGGGTTGTAATTTGCTTGGGTGTACCTGAAAGTAAAGCTGATAAACAAGGTCTGTCAATTTCTACATATTCCTTGTCTGTTCTGCGGTAATATGAGATAGGCTCGTGTTGAAAAGCATTGCGAAAACCATCGCTAAAGTCTCCGTAATCGCTTTTAAATGCTTTGGAAAGGGTATCACCCTCTGTTTCAAAAATAAGCCCTCTTTTGTCGCTATCGCCCAATATTTCTAAAAAGCCTGTTGCACTATTATTGGCAGGAATGAACAACATTTTTTGAGGTGGTTTCTGTGGCTTTTCGGTGTTGGCATCTTTACCCTTGTTTGCGTTGTACTCTTGCATATCCACCTCAAACTGTTGCTTCATTATCTTGGCTTGGTTTCTTAGTGCTAAGTGTATAGGTTCAACCAATTTTCTGCAATGAATTAAAATGCCTTTCCCTGCTGATGCTTTGGCAGAAATGAAAATGAACAGGTTTGTATTTACTGGATTGTCGCCATACTTGCCAATGAGTTTTGGAAATGCCACACTTAGCGTAACCAATGAGCCTAACAATAAAATATCCCTTTCCTCTTTGGTGGTGGCTACTCCTGTAATGTGTTTTAAAAACTCTGGTATTGTTTCAAACACTGCATCGGGCAAAGTAGGCATTTGTTCTTCAGGCTGTGTTTCCTCTTGATCCGTTGCCTTTTGCTTTGGTTCAAACTTTTTGTGTTCTTGGGTGTGGTGTGAATAGGCACTATTTACGGCAGTCTTAATTTCTCTTTCAGATAAATCAAAATGCTGTGTACATAGTATTTCAGTATCGGATTGCGATAAACCAACTCTGTTGCAATTAGAAGCAAGCAGATAAATATAATTATTTCTGTTTCCATCGGTGTATGATGCTTTTTGGTTTGTGAATTGAATTTGTTGATTGAATAAAAAAGTAATGTTGAGGTCTTCGGGTTCTGCCGTTACTATTGGAACAACTGGAGCAATAGCCGTAGGCGTTTGCGATTGTTGTTCTTGAATGAATTGGGGCAAAGCCACAATGAATTTCTCGTTTTGGATGGTTCGGTATGCGTTGGGGTCGTGGCTCATAAAACAAAGCCTTGTAACATCTTTGCAGCTTGGGTCTGCCTTTAGTCCTGTGGCATCTTCATAATACTTCTGCACTTGCAAATAAGCAATGTCGTGGTGTTCCAGCTCGGTGCTTACCTCAACAAATACCTTTAGGCCGTTGCCACTTGGACTGATGAAGCAAAGTGATGTGTAGGAGATTTTACTAATGATTGCAAACGCAGTTTGCAATTGCTCTGGTGTTAGTTTGTCAAAATCTAAATGCACAAAGCCACTGTACATTTCAAGAAAAGGCATTTGCCTTTTTTCGGTAAATACAGCCGAAGGCGTAAAAGCTAATAACTGTTTCTTTTTGTTGTCGGCTTCTGCCTTATTGCCCTGTGCAATGAGATTGCGGATTTCTTCTACTTCCGATTTGTACTTGTCGGAAATAATGTCTTTACCTATCAGCAGTAGAGATTTTTTTTCTACCGGGACAGTAAAGTTTTTAAATATGGTACTACTTGCCATTTCTTTTCTTTCTTATCGGTTAAAAAATTCTATTTGCGTTTGTTCTTGAGTATGTACTCGGTAGCCATAGCATCAATTTCATCGGTTGATGATTGACGGTTACGCTGCAACCATTCGTCTAACTCGGAACGCTTGAAATAGAGTTTCTTTCCCTGGGGACAGAAATGGGGAATACTCTTTGTACTTGTAAGTTTGTACAAATGTGAGGGGCTTACATCAAGGAATGTGCAAGCCTCGTTGAAGTTTAATACTGTTTTTTGCAGTAAGTTTTGCTCATCTAATTTGTTTGCAATTTCTGTGAGCTTGTCGAGAATTAAATTTTCTGTTGCCATCTTTTTATATTTTTAAAATTGATGGAACAAAACTCTACAATGCAGCAGGGGCAAAGGATTAGAGTGTTATATCTCATTGAGATAACTCCCTAATCTCACTATTTTTTATTTCATTTGGTTGATTATGTTGTCAATGGTTGACTGATTTTTGGGGCTTTCAATTTTATTGGAATACAGATTTTGAGCCTTTAAAAGTTTGTTGGTCTTCGTATAAAACAAACCTGATTTTTCAAGTGCTGTTGGGGTTAGATTATTGAAATGATTTTTGAGTTCATCAATGATGTATCTAAGTTGTACCGTTTCGCAACCAAAATAAACTTTGTGCATTTTACTGGTAAGTGCTTTTGATGTTAGAATAGTTACTAAATGGTCTGTGGTGCATTTTTCCTCATTCAAGAACTCAACTTGATTGTTTAGCTGTGTTATTACTGATTTCAGTTTTGCTTCTGTTCCTTTAAAGCCAAATGATAGTTTCTCTTTGGTGGTTGGCTTCTCTGCTTTCTCTGTTTCAATTTCCACTTTCTGCAATTCAATAATCTGTGCCTTTGGTAAGTACAAATCCAACAAATAAAAATCTTCAATACTGGTGTGGCTGTCAATACTTGCTTTGCTCAATTCCTGTATATCAAAAAATAAAATAGTGAGGTGCTGCCTTAATAACTGCAATACAAAATGAGGTAACGAGCTTTGCTCGGTAGGTGCTTCCTCAAATCCTCTTTCCTTAATCTCCTTAACTGTGTTTACGGTTAAGGCTTTAATGTCTTTAAATTGCAATGGTGGTGGGTATCCTATATCGACCTTTTTGATTACTTCTGCACTTGCTTAATGTAGCGTTGTAAACCTTAAAATTTCAAGGCTGATAACTGCATTATAAAACTTGCTTACTGCATCGCTGTAAGCTGGAAAATCTATTGCGTAGCAATGGTTTTTCAAAGTGCTTGTTCCCTTTGTATTTTGCTTTGTAAGCCATTTGGAGAGGTCGGAATAATCAGCCAACAATATTTGAAGCTGTTGCACCAACTGGGCTTCTGTGGTGGGTTCTTTGCTGCCTACCTTTTTTATTTTCTCGTTGATGGCTTTTGTGCCTTTGGCATCAAAAGTCCAGGGCATAAGTTCTTTGAACAAAATGCTATTCAATATTTTTATTTCCATTATAAACCAATATTTATTTTGTTAGCTGCTACTGTTTTCTTTTCATCAATTACATTAGCATAAATCTGTGTTGTTTTTAAATGCCTGTGTCCAAGCAACTTTGATACTGTGAAAATATCAGTACCTAAAGTAAGCTGCAACGTGGCGTATGTGTGCCTTGCACAGTGGAAAGTGATGTGCTTTTCAATTCCTGCCTTTATCATCCATCTGTACAAATCAGCATTACGACTATCGGAGTAAATCAAATCAGGAAATACCGGGTCGGCTGGCTTTCCTTTTTCTCCTAATAAATTATAGGCTTCATCAGATATGGGCAATGTTTCAGATCCTTTTGTTTTTTGCTGTACGAAACGGATGTAATGCCCTAACTCTGTTGATTGTTGCATTTCACTCCATTTCAATTTCTGAATATCACTAAAACGCAAGCCTGTAAGACAAGCAAAAATAAAAGCCCTTTTCATCAACTCGTTTTTACATTCGGTTTTGGCTAAGGTCTTTAATTCATCAAGGGTTAAAAACTCTCTTACTGGTTCGCCTTGTGGCAAACCTTCTACCATTTCGGCAGGGTTGGTTTTTAGTATGCCATCCCTCACAGCTTGTTTGAGTGCTGCTCTGAACTTATTGAAGTAACTGTATTTGGTATTGGTTGAAATTGCCTTTTTGGTTTTAGTACTGGCTTCTTTCAACAGGTAATCCCTGAAGCCATCAACAAAGGCTTTATTGATTTGGTTAAATTGTATATCTCTTGGGCAATACTTTTTCAAGTGCTTTATGGTACTATCCCAATTGCCATAATTCCCTTTGCTGTCTTTTCTCTTTTCAGCTAATGCCTCCATATACATAATGAAGTACGTTTTTAGCTTCTCCTTATCGTGGAAATCATAAGTGCTGTTTTGTATCTCCAAATGCCTTTTACTGCGGATGGTTTCAGCCAATGCCAATATCTTTTTATTTTCTTCTTTTACTGCATTGGTGAGCTTTCCTTTTTCGGGGTCGGGTGTTAGGTACAAATTCAAATACTCATATTGGCGTTTGCCATTGGAGTAGTACTCTAAATAAAGGCTTATTTTATCGCCTTTGAGCCGTTGTCTTAATGTTACTTTCATTTTCTTATCAGTTAAATAAATTATCAATTGAAGCCCTTTTGATGATGGTACGACTGCCCAGCTTTGCCACCGGCAAACGATTACTTTTTATCATCCGTTGAATGGTCCATCTGCTTGCACCCAAAAGGGTAGCAACTTCCAGTATGCTTAAAAATTCTTTGTCTCTTAAATTAGTGTGATTACCTGCTATCGGGTTGGATAGGGTTTCAGTAGCAACTACTGGAGAAGCGGAAACAATTTTGCTTTGTTGGTTCTTAAATTCTGCGTTTACTTTTTCTTCTCGTTTGGTTTTCTTGTAGGCAGCACTGTTGCACTTATGGCCACAATACTTCGTTGTGGTCTTTTGGGCTATGAAAGCCTTACCACAATGATTACAGAATTTAGGAAGTTTAATTGTACTACTCATTTGTTGCTACTTGTTGCAGTATGTTGCTGGGTGGTGCTACTTGGTGCATTATTTCGCCTGACTTCCATCAAACTGATATGTGGGCAACAAAATAGCCAATTGGGCAACAACTGGGCAACAAATATAAGTAAAAAAGTGGAGTTGGGCAACAAAAAAGAGAAAGAAAAGTGTACTGAAACTCAACAAAAACAGGCACTTAACAAACAAAAGAAAGTAAATTACTTTCCGATACAAAACTTGCTAAATATATTCCCCAGGATCTCGTCCGTGTGGATCTCTCCACTGATCTCCGACAACTCATAGCTCGTGCGCCGAATGGCTTGCGCCAACAAATCTGTAGCTTCGTGAGTAGCTAACAATCGTTCGGCTTCGCGGAGGGACTGCAAAGCTTGATCAAGGGCAAGCAGGTGCCGCGCATTGATGGCAAATGGAATGGATTGTAAGTCGCGATGGCCCGTAGCCAATTCATAGAGTTGGTCTTCGAGATCTTTTTTGTTGGAACCGTTTTTTGCTGACAAACTCACGAAGCAGGTTTCTTTTGTTAATACTGCTTCGTATGCCGTTCTATCGAAATCGGGATATACATCCATTTTATTCGCAACGATAATTTGTTTGGAACCGTAAAGTTGTAAAGCTTCCATTTCGGCCTTGAGCGAAGCTGCATCCAATTCTCCGGATCAAATACGTAAATCAGAATATCTGCTTGTTTTATTTTTTCTTTTGCTCTCACAACCCCCAGCTGTTCGATCTTGTCTTCCGACTCTCTCAGTCCGGCTGTATCGATAAAATGAAAAACCAATCCGCGAATCGTAGCACGTTCTTCAATCGTATCGCGGGTTGTGCCGGGGATGTCAGATACCAATGCTCGTTCGTCATTCAGTAAAAGATTCAGCAAGGTAGATTTGCCTGCATTCGGTTTGCCGGCGATCACGGTCAGAATTCCACTTCGTATGGCATTGCCCAGCTGAAAACTGCCGAGTAAGTCTTGTATGCGCAGATGGATCTGATGTAATAATTTTTTAAAGGTGCTCCGGTCTGCAAATTCCACATCTTCTTCACTAAAATCCAATTCCAGCTCGATGAGACTTTGAAACTGCACCAACTGACTTCTCAATTCTGCGATTTCATTCCGAATGCCACCTTTCAGTTGATTGATCGCCAATCTGTGCGATGCTTCCGTTTCAGATGCAATCAAATCAGCTACGGCTTCAGCCTGCGAAAGATCCATCTTGCCGTTGAGAAAAGCTCGTTGCGTAAATTCTCCGGGCTTAGACAATTCTGCTCCCTGACGTAAAAGAAGATGCAATAGCCGTTGAATAATAAATGCAGATCCATGGCAGCTGATCTCAACAACGTCCTCTCCGGTGTAAGAATGCGGAGCTTTAAACAGCGACACCAATACTTCATCTAATTCACTACCTGATTCATCGCGAATTTTCCCAAAAATAATTTGGGGAGTGTTATCAAATTGCAAAGCTTTGGTTGAAAATACTTTTTTAATATTGAAAAGGAATGATTCCCTGACATTCTTATGACCGCAATCGCACTCATTCCTGGAGCGGTGCTCAATGCGACAATCGTGTGTTGATTCCTGGTAATCATATTATTAAATGCTTCGCAAAGCTAAAAGGATTTCATGTATTCGCGAATTTGGGATTTTGATGACTTGGGAATAGGGGTGTATCCCGTTGCGATTGAAAATTGTTTTCAATTTGTGCTTAGATATGGTTTCCCGCACCTGCCCGACTGATCTATTGTTTTAAAATAAGGGGACTTCTATTTATTAAAAAAGTTCGTTTCATTTGTTCAAATGATATTCATTTAAACTTCAAAGGCTACAATGGAGCTTTTGCAAGCAAGGTTTTTCAACAATTTCGATCCGGTTTTCAACAATTTCGTGAATTTATTTGTGATTTTTCAGTTCCGGGCACACTATGCCCATGCTACTTTTCTTTTTAGTTGGATAATCCGGAATAAATTATATGTTATGTTTGTCAGTCCAATTTGAAAAGAAGATCTTACTTTACCTATGCATCGTAATTTCATTTTTCCAAACATCGTGGTGATACAACCAAATACATGTTCAACTCGTGCACGTGTTCTTGATAAGTTCGTATTTCTGTCTTGCTCCCTGTCGTTTAATGGACGGTTTCTTCTTCCTTTCTGATTTATACAAGGTATCATCCCTTTCTTCCGGATTCGTTCTCGGAAATCCCAGCTTGCCGAATCTCCATATAAGCGTTTTCCTTTATCCCGTTTTTCTATCAATACATCCGTCATTTCACCATCATAAACATTCGCAGGGGTTATTTCATAGTTGGTAATCAGTTTGGTGTTTTTATCGATCTTCACATGATCTTTATAGCCGTAGGCTTTGCGATTATGGTGCTTTACCCAGCGGGCATCGGAATCTTTTTGTCTTCCAATATTTGGGTTGTCCTCCCATTCTTGTGGTATTTGCCCATTCTTTATTAAGTCATTATCCTCTTTACTATTGCGGTTAATTTCGCTTTCTACAATATGAGCATCTACAATACTACCCTTATTTATTATTACCCTATTCTGGTGTAATAGTTGATCCAGTTTTTTGAATAACCTTTTATCCGCCTTCTTTAAACTCAATTCATTCTTGAACGACCAGATTGTTCTTGCGTCAGGAATCTGATCCGTTCCTCGTATTCCTAAAAATAATTTAAAACTTGTCCGGTCTGCTATTTGGAATTCCATTGATTCATCACTTAAATCATATATTCTTTGAACAATTAATAACTTGAACATCATCACTACATCATAAGATGGCCTGCCGGGACCTTCTCCCGTTCTTTTAACAATTTTTTCCAGCTCCTTTCGAAAATATTCAAATCTGATGTAATCGTTAAGCTTAGCTAATGGATCTTTATCAAAAGAACGAAGTTTTTCAACAAGCGCATCCCACTCAAATAGCTCAAGTTGTTGCTTTGGTGTAATGATTTTGGCCATATAGAATTTTTCCCAAAAGATAGGTATTTTTATGAATATTTAGAAGTCCCCATAATAGAAAACTTATTCGGTCAGGCGGGGTTTACGCAGATTGCACAGATTTGGGTGCTCGTAATTAAAAATATCTGCGACATCTGCGAGATCTGCGGGAAATAATGCGGATTTCAATTGAACCACAATGTTTATGCCCGACCCTCCAACCAAAGCGGAAACTTATTCATCAGGCTTTTGTTTAAATCTATGGACGTTGATCCATTTGAATTTTACCATGGGAAGATATATATTTGCCATTAAACAACCGAAAAAATGAGCATTAAAGAACAGGTGGTTACAAAAGGAAAAAAATGGTGGCGCATTATCAAAATTACTTTCATGATTCTGTTGGCATTGAGTTTAGCTTTATTGCTTTACCTTTTCTTTGCAGATTACAGTGAAGGTACCCGTACGGGATATGTCACCAAAATCAGCCACAAAGGATATATTATTAAAACATACGAAGGCGAATTGAATTTTGGCTTTTTCGGTGGCTCTGCAAATAATGGTATGCCGCCTGAAAACATCTGGCATTTTTCGGTGACCAATGGAAAAGTTGCCAAGGACGTAGAGGAAGCTTCCAAAATGGGTACTAAAGTGACTTTACATTACAAACAGAAATACATTAAAATTTCTTTGAGAGGAGATACAGAATATTTAGTTTACAGGGTAGAAGGTTTGCCACAAGCTCAATCCGCTCCTCAAATAACACCACCCGTTACGCCACAAATTTTACCAGGCGTCTCATCGGATACGAGTCGTTAAAAAAATTGATAGACTAACCAGGAACTGATGTAAGCCAAGGCCCCCATATATACAAATTGTATTACGGGCCATTTTCTGCTCTTTGTTTCTTTCCACATCACCGCAAATGTACTCATGCATTGCATGGCAAAAGCATAAAACAAAATCAACGATAAACTCGTCTTAGCGTCATAAAACTTACTTCCATCACTTCTCAATTCCTGTCCCATCTTTTGCCTGAGGAACACTTCGTCTTCAGAACTGCCTAGGCTATAGATGGTTGACATCGTACCCACAAATACTTCCCTGGCTGCAAACGAAGTGATCAATGAAATAGAAATTTTCCAGTCAAATCCCAACGGCGCGAATACAGGTTCAATCAATTTGCCAATTTGACCGGCAAATGAATGCTCCAATAATTTGGCTTCAATTTCAGCTTCTAAAACATCCGGATCCAACTGCTGTGACTGCATGTCCGAACGCATCTCGCTTTCAACTCTTTGCATCTCTCCACTCCATGAAAAACTTGCTAAAAACCAAAGAACCATACTGATAATTAAAATAACCGCACCAGCCTGAACAACAAAAGATTTTACCTTTTCATAGACCACGAGCAATACATTTTTTAAACTGGGCCAACGGTAGTCGGGTAATTGCAAAACCAAATAACTCAACTCCTCCGATTTGATAAAATAACGAATGATGGCTGCTGTGATCAAAGCCATGAAAATTCCAAGACAATACAAACCCATAAATACGATACCCTGATTATTGAACACGCCAAATACCTGTTCGTAGGGGATCACAAATCCAATCAATGCGGTATATACGGGTATTCTTGCAGAACATGGGATCAAAGGGATCACAAACATGGTCACAAGCCTGTCTCTTTTATTATTTATGTTTCGGGTTGAAAGAATTGCCGGAATCGCACAAGCACCACCACTGATCAATCCAACTAAAGATCGTCCGTTCAATCCAAACTTTCGTAAAATATGGTCAAACATATATACTACCCTGGCCATATAGCCCAACTCTTCCATCCAGGAAATCAGAAAAAACAACAAAGCTATTTGTGGAATAAAAACCAATACGCCACTCAACCCGGGCAACAAACCTTTGATCATTAAATCGCTCAACCAACCTTGAGGTAAAGTTTCTCCCAACAATCCCTGGAGATAAGCAAAACCAGATTCTATAAAATCCATGGGTATGGAAGCCCATGAAAAAATAGCCTGAAAAACAAAAAACATGATGCAAGTGAACAGCGCTGCCCCTAAAATCGGATGTGTGAGCCAATGGTCTATTTTAAGGCTTGTACGTTGTGATATATTTTTATTTGCTTTTTTAAAATCAGAAGTCCAATGCTCAATCAAATTGTATCTCGACATCGTTTCTTCAATTTGCAGCCGCAATGACTTCTCCTTGATGAAATAATCCCCGATCCGTCCAGGATTTATTTTGAAACCATAATGTTTCCACAAATAAAACTGGTATGAATTTCTAAATTCCTGTTGCCGTTCGAACTCCTTCTCAATGTCGTTTGGCAAAGTAATGAATGCTTTTCGATAACGCTCTCCATTTAAGAACTCTGCAGATTTCGCAATTTGGGATTTTAAAAGATCGACATTCAAATTTGTTTTTGTGCTCAGAGCTAAGCAGGGGCATGAAAATTTTTGCTCGATGAAATTAACATATTCCGGAATAAATTCCCGATTTACCTGGTCACAATTACTCAGACAAACAAGAATCGGAAATTTGAGATCGGAGAGTTGAGTAAGTAAAAGCAATTGATTATCCAATAGTGTAATGTCTGCAACATAAACAATTGCATCAGGATGATATGGGGCTTGTTCATTAAGCAGGGCTTCCGTCAGCAAGAACTCATCAGAGGTATTGGAATGAAGACTATATGATCCGGGAAAATCAAAAATTTCTACCTTATTACCATTTACGTCTGTTACAAAACCCGAATGAATTTCGACCGTAACTCCCGGGTAATTACCTACTTTTTGTCGCATTCCAGTAAGCACATTAAATACGCTGGACTTCCCACTGTTCGGGTTGCCGATCAATCCGATCTTAAGCATGCTGGGTTTTTATTTCGATTTCCAACAATTCTAACTGTGCGAATTCCTCCCTTCTTAGGGCAAATTGACAATTTTCGATGGTGATGTAAAATGCTCCTCCCATAGGCGACTGACGCTGTAAAATCAAGGTTTTTCCAGGGCAAATCCCCAAACTGATCATACGGGCTGCTAAATCCGGGTCTTTTATAGATAGAATCTTGTATTGTTGTCCCATAAATGTTACACGACCACAAAAGTAATGGGCTTTCAATGGACTTCGTAATAAACCCACGTAAGATTCAATTGATCAACCGGAACCTGAATAATTTGAGCTTTTGAAGCCATAGTCCTTATAATTTCCCAGGTTGCCGGAGGTACAAAATCGCCATACGGGCAGCTTACAGACGATTACAAAAACCGAAACAAGGAAAATCATCGATTTATATAATTTATTCAAACGGGAAGACCGGAATTTAAAAAATCGCAATCCAGTACCTTGAAAATTTATATTCAATGATTTATATAATTGATTTTCAATTAGTTAACTATTAATCTGTCCAGACAAACCACGCCACGCAAATCAATTTTGAAATCCAATTAACACAATTGATCAGCCCAATTAAACTAAGGCAGCGAAACCAGCGTTTCTACCGTTATATTCTTATAGTTGTTTAAGCTCGTGAACATCAACATTGCGATACCTCTTAATCCCTCTGAACAAGAACTGGTTCAGGCATGCTCAGAAAGGCAGGAGTGGGCTCAGCGACGTATTTATGAGGACCATTATAAAACCATGATGGCTGTGTGTTTGCGATACTCAAACAGCAATGAAGATGCCTTCGATATCCTCCACGAAGGGTTTTTAAAAGTATTCCTTAACATCCAGTCCTATGAACCTGGTTCTCTTTTCCAGGCTTGGATCAGGCGGATTATGGTAAATACAGCTATTGATTTTTACAGGAGAGAATCCAGAAGGACGACTTATGATCTCGACGAAGCACGTTCGATGACGTATTCAAAAACGGACCTATCGAATCGATGACCGTTGAAGAGGTCATGAAAGCTGTACAACAACTGCCCCCGATTTATCGGGCGGTGTTTAATATGTTTGCGATAGAGGGGTATTCTCACAGGGAAATTGCCGAGCATCTGGGAATTACAGAAAGTACTTCCCGTTCAAATCTCGTCAAAGCACGAACCAAATTAAAAGAAATGCTCCATGGAAAAATTTGAGAACAACTTCGATAAAGATATAAAGTCATTGCTGGATGCTCACCAACCGGGATGTTACTCCTCAGTGGGAGCACATGTCAGAGCAATTGCAGTCTGCATATGAAGATGAGATCTTTGATGAAAAAATAAGAAAAGTTCTCAACAATGCTCAAGTACAACACCAACAACTGAATTGGGATGTCCTTGACCAAAAAATAAAAATGCAGGCCGGTCGTAAAAGAAAAATCATTACTGCAAGAATTATTGAATCGACTTTGTTTTTGCTTATCTTATGGACTCTGGACAACATTGGAATCGGAAATATGATCCAGGAACATATTCAGATACAGCATCAACCATTGGCATTTGAAGAAAAAATAAATGCCAATTCCAAATACCCGCTTGCTAATATTACGACCAATCAAACTTCATTTGGATTGATCCCCTCCGGTCAGATTGATCCCAACAGTTCGTCTTTAAAGGATGACATTTCCTCCAGCAACCCGATAAGCGCTCGCGCGGTGCCTAACAAATCATCAGGCATTTCTTCTCCTATTGATCGCAACCAGTTTACTTCGGTTTCAATATCCGGCATCAACGAACATGAATATTCCACAAAAAATATCTCATATTCAACACCAAATGGAATTTATCATTATGATAAATTTATGAGCTTGCTCACAACTTTCCATCGCAATAATATAATCGAATTCAAAATTCCAGGAACATTAAGAACACCGGAAGAACTTGAATTGCCAATTCATGCAGATGGTGTAAATCTTCTTGTTTCCTCAGAGCCGGATTTTCCGGAATTAATCAAACAAATCAAACCTTCACAACTGAATTACTCAAAATCTGTTGGGCTATTTACCGGAGCCATGGTCAATGTCATTCAATCTCCTTCTTTTATTCAACCGGATGTCAATTATACTCAAGCTCAATTTGCTCATCAGTTGGGTTTAAAAGTTGACTTCCATCATGGACCATGGACGCTCAAAACGGGCATAGCTTATCAACATATAAATTATCAGCCCAATTTTTCTGAAACGCTTGGAAGTTTTGAAGGGGGCTATTTTAAAATTCATTTCAAAGAATTGGAAGCTCATCTTGTCAGTGTACCTAGTTGCCTTAAGTAAATCCATTTTATCCGGTGATCATTGGGATCTAAGTGCCCACATGGGTCTCGCACTGACTGCTTCATTAAAAAATTACTACCACCTCGATACAGTAACAGATTTATCTGTCAACAACGTACAGAATATCAATTTCAACCCAACGAACACCAGTGAAATTATTGCAAGAGTTCGCAATGAATCCAATAAAGGCTTGCTGGAAGGTGGAAATATAGGAACCAACTCTTATGCGAGTCTTATCGCCGGTTTGCGTTATCAGCGATCCATTAATCCTTCACTTTCTTATTTTGGAGAGCTGGAATTCAGCAAAATGCTTGGACAAATCGGGTTTGGACCGAACAATGATAAATTTATGATCGTTGGATTCAATACCGGGGTTTCTTATCGGTTTGGGGGAAATTGAGGAAATGTTTTTCGACGTTTCGACTTTTCGACTTTTCGACGTTTCGACTTTTCGACTTTTCGACGTTTCGACTTTTCGACTTTTCGACGTTTAGACTTTTCGACGTTTCGACGTTTCGACTTTTCGACTTTTCGACGTTTCGACTTTTCGACTTTTCGACGTTTCGACTTTTCGACTTTTCGACGTTTCGACTTTTCGACGTTTCGACGTTTCGACGTTTCGACGTTTCGACGTTTCGACGTTTCGACGTTTAGGAAAATCTTATTTAAGAACTAAAAGTTCCTTTAAATTAAAATTAAATATATTTTTTGAAATTCTCTATTCATATGTCACCCCTACGGGGCTCGATTTATGATATTTCCATTCCCTATTAATATGCCACCCCCTACGGGGCTGGATTTAGATTAATCTAATATGCCTAAATGCTTTATGCATTCTCTATTTATATGTCGCCCCTACGGGGCTGGAATTTGGTTAAATTAATGTTCCTCTAATCTTTATATAATCGCAATTTTCTTCCCGACATAAAGGTGATGTATTTCTATTTCAGCAATTTCATGTCGGGACCCAATCACTCCGCGCTTTCTGCTTATCGCTTTGCGCTTTAAGCTTCTTATCCATTCTCTATTAATATTTCACCCCTACGGGGCTCGATTTAGATTAATCTAATATGCCTAAATGCTTTATGCATTCTCTATTTATATGTCGCCCCTACGGGGCTGGAATTTGGTTAAATTAATGTTCCTCTAATCTTTATATAATCGCAATTTTCTTCCCGACATAAAGGTGATGTATTTCTATTTCAGCAATTTCATGTCGGGACCCAATCTCTATTAATATGTCGCCCCTACGGGGCTGGATTTATTATATTTCCATTCTCTCATCGCTTTCAGCTTTTCGCTTTCAGCTTCTTATCCATTCCCTATTAATATGCCACCCCTACGGGGCTGGATTTTCCTTTGCCCTTCGCTCTAAACTCCCGACATCAAATTGTTCAAATTTATTTCAATTTCTTCATGTCGGGATTGCTCTTTAATCTAGTTCTCGCGTTTTACAAAATTTGCCTGTCGTATTTTCAACTTTCTATCATCCCTAGAGATAAATTCATAATGGCCGGGAGCCAATTCCGAAACATCGATGGATTCCTGGATCCGTCCTGATTTGACTTTTTGGCCCTGGATATTTATTATTTCGAATGATCCCGGGGATAATAACAACTGTTCGGGACAATGGAGTGTTTCCGCTACAGGATTCGGATAAAGTGCCATCTTTTCAGTCTCAAACTGCTGGGAACCTACGTTGCCTCTGAAACCATGAGCCAATGCATAATCTCCGGGAATCAATTTGCTGATGCGGACAAATCCCTTCCGATCGGTGGGATTCACAATAAGTTTGGTGTAGTGAGGATAATCCCTCCATTCTTCTGTTTTATCTTTTCTGTACACCAGCAATAAACTATCTTCTGAAGTAAATAAAATATCCTTGTCGATGCTGTTGCTATCGAGGCCGTTATATTCTACCCGCCCATCCATTTCCAATTCTCCGTGTTGAATGGAAGATACCTGCCAGAAATGGCTTGACGAAATGAGATCGATGTTGGCCGCTTTCCGTTCGGCATCAGGACCTACCAGGTGATGGGCAATATTTACAAAACTGCTGTCCGTGATTTTTGATACATTGACCACCATGGAAGTATAGGGAATATTCGCAGATCCGGTTTTGCTCAAAATGCCCTGACTTTGGAGGCTTGCGTGATTGAGTGTTTGTTTCTCGTTCAGAATGACTACAACGGGATCAAATCCTGTGGGCAACTCTTGCTCCACCTGTGTATAATCTCCGCTCAGATTTGCTTTAAAAACAAATCTCTCCAATTTATCATTATAGGCGCTGATCTCCATCGGCACATCCCTGTATAAGTGGGCAGCATGATAAGATTTTTGTTGCACACCAATTTTTAGCAGGTTGCGTCCGCCTTCAGAAACCGTTCTAAAACTATCTACATAAAAAGTACAATAACCGGGGTTAAATATGTAATCGTCGAAATAGGCAGTCATATTTCTTGCAGAGTTCCGGTTTAAGAAATCTCTGAACTGATATGCGTTCATGGATTTGCCTTCCATGGAATCAAACACCATCGTGGAGAGTCTGCGAAACTCATCGTCGCCCAGATAACCACGCATGTTATGGATCATAGCAGCACCTTTGCGGTAGGTATGGGTGCCGTACGTATTTTCATACGGCATTGGAGACAAGGGTAAATAGGCTCCGTCATTTCGATGCGCATTGTAGAGGATATTCGATAAATTGGATTTAACCGCATCGCGGAAATCATCTTCTCCATAAGCTCTTTCGATAAATAAATGACTGCTGTATTCTGCTGTACCCTCTTTGATCCACATATCCCGGGCATCATCAAGCGTGGTGATGTCTCCCCACCAGTGATGTCCCAACTCATGTCCGTACAAGCGTTCGTTTTGCAACAAGGTACCCCCGTTGATGGTTCCTACCGGATAAGCCACGTTGGTGGGATGCTCCATGGCACCCACTGTTGTGGCCACATAGCCCACTCTGGAAAACCTGTATGGACCGTACCAATATTCAAATGCATCCAATGCATTTCCAATTTTTTCAAATTGAGCGATCATTTGACTAAGGTCACCCGGTTTAGCAATCAGATCTATTGGAATATCGCCGGATACTGCCGGATGAACAGCTCTCGATACGGCATAATTGGCAGCTGCTATTGAAGACAAATACGTAGTGATAGGGGTAACCATTTTGAAATGCCTTTTAATTCTATTCGTTGAAGGCATTTCTTCTGAAACGAGTTCACCTACACAATATGCACGCTTATCTGCTGTTGTAGTTACATAGTAATCAAAAGTTGCACGTTCAACAAAATTATCAAAACAAGGGAACCAAACTTTTCCAAAATTCGGTGGAGTTGTTGACAAGCCAATACCAAGATTGTATATGTAATCCTCCACAAAGTAAAATCCACCCCAAACAGGATCTCTCACAGGAGCACCTTGATAATAAACAGACATTGAATATACTTGTCCCGATTGCAATTTAGATCCAAAAATGCAGTGATGATATCTCCGTCGTAGTTGAATGCAATGGCTTTTCCGTCGTATAAAATGGAATCCACAGTCAAACTTTTTAAATCCAATTGAATCCACTCAATCTGATCCAGTAACGGCATAAAATAAATTTGCGTTGCAGCTTTAATCGCTTTTCCGGCATAGTTGGTTATATCGAGATCGATGGTATAATTGATGATGTCGATACTGTCGCTCCTTTTGTTAGAATTCTCCATCATCTGAATTTCCAACTCGGATGGTTGATGTCGATATTTTAAATGTTGCTGACCATGATGGCAAGGAATAAAATCATCTTGTACGGGTTGCCCGCTAATTTTTTCAATAAATCCTGCTAAAAAAACTATACATAGAATAATGGTACTGAGAAAATTTTTCATGAAGCATCCAATTTTGAAAGTGGTTTTAAAATTAAAAGAATTCCAACAAACACCAATATTCCGGCCGCTAAAAAAGGCGCTCCCGGAAAATAAGTTTTTCCATCGAATCTGGTAAAATAACTGAATAAACCAGTCATAATGAGCGGTCCAACAATGGCTGATAAGCTCATTAAACCGGTAATCCCGGCCTGCAATTCACCTTGCGCATTGACCGGTACCTGATTGCTGATGAGTCCTTGAACCGTTGGACTGGTAAGGCCTCCAAAAGCAAAGGGTACAGTAATCGCAAACATCATCCAACCTTCGGTTGCAAAAGCATAGGAAATATAACCCAAAGTCGAAATCGTTAATCCCAGATAAATCGATTTCTTACTTCCCAATCTGGGAATGATGATGCGTGTGAGTCCACCCTGGACAATGGCTACCATAACCCCGACAACCGCCAGTGAAAATCCGATCATTTTCGAATCCCAGCCAAATTTACCAATACAATAAAATGACCAGGTACTTTGAAGTGCATAATGTGCAATATAAACCAGAAACAGGGTGACTAAAAATATTTTAAAAACAGGATATTTAAAAAGTACTTTAAAAGTTCCGAAAGGATTTGCCCGTCTCCAATCAAAAGCTCTTCTGTTTTCAGGTTTGAGTGATTCGGGCAATACAAAATAGCCAAAAATCAAATTAGCAAATGCTAATATAGCGGCTCCAAAAAAGGGAATTCGCGTACCATACTGTCCAAGTAACGCTCCGAGGCTTGGGCCTATGATAAATCCCAAACCAAACGCTGCTCCTACTAATCCAAAATTCTGAGCTTTTTTTTCCGGCGGACTCACATCTGCAATATAAGAGGTTGCCGTGGTGAATGATGAACCGGTAACTCCTGCAAGAAATCTTCCCACAAACAACCAAAATAAACTGGGTGCATATGCCTGTAATAGATAATCCATTCCAAATCCAAAGAGCGAGAATAGCAATACGGGTCTTCTACCAAAGCGATCACTGATACCGCCCATGACGGGAGCACATATAAATAAAGCTGAAGAAAAAACAAAGGACATCCATCCCGAAATAGAGCTGGCCTCGCCCAGAGGTTTCCCCGATAGCTCCTGAATCAATTGGGGCAAAACAGGAATGATGATCCCCAGTCCGATAATATCGATCAGGACGGTTATAAATATAAAAGTCAGGGCACGGGGCATTTTCAGGAATGGATTTTAAAACCCCAAAATTAACAGAGATTCGCTATTGAATATTGTTATTTATTCAATCGCAGGAACAATTTTTAAAATATCAAAACAAGAGATTTAATTCAAGTCTTAGGACTTGAAAGATTCTACCAGAATAGACTTCCATTGCAGAAACACATCGGGCCCATAAAAATACTTCACAGCATTTGCCTGATTAGCAATCAATTCTTTTCTTCTGTTTTTATCGTGTATCAGAAACTGAAGTGTTTGGCATAATTTTTCAACACTGGCTTCTTCGACAATTTCAGCACAATCCCATTGCTTTAAAAAATGAGTTAAAAAAGCATAAGAAGGGGTATGCGCAAGGATGGGTTTACCGGAAAGCAACAGAGGAATGCAACGGGTCGGAAAAATTGTTCGGTATTCAATTTCGTCGTACCCACCTGTAAAACCATGAGCAAGCAGACATAAATCGTATGGCTGCAAAATTTTGTGAACTTCCTCCTGGTTTACTACCCCACAGTGATGAATTCCGGATATTTCCAGATCCAATCCATATTTGATTTTAAGCAATTGTTTTTGAGAAGGCGAATAAATGTCGAGTTGACAAAATTCAGACATTTTCGAGACCGCTTCAAAGACTCTGCGACTGGCATCCAGATTTGACTGATTGATGGTACCAATAAAAACCAATCGGATTTTTTGTTTGGTATCCTCTTCAATCACAGATTCTTTCTGACCAGGAATTTCATTAAACGTATGTTGCAATACCTCAAACTTTTTTATAAGTTTTGGATACTCTTTAGAGTAATAAGCCATCATTCCCTCACTCATGGTAAAAATCTTGAGAGAACGATTGAAAACCTTCGTCTGGAGCCATCTTGAAATCCATGCAAACAATCCCTTTCTGTTCTCGGCGTAGGTATTATGAAAATAGGTAAATAGCGGAAGATCAAAAAATAAACTCAAAAGATACCCTGCAAACAAATAGTATCCGTCGGGAAATGTTACAAACAGTAAATCGGGTTTGTTGTTCCTGACCAATTTGCTGAGACGAAAAAGTACCAGAGGAAATATCAACCACCTCAAAGCAAAAAAGAACCTGGCACCATGTCCACGCCAGTTGATCTCTGAAAATATATAATGATACTGAACACCATCGTACAACTGTGGCTTTAAAATTATATGCTTAGAACCTCCGGCAGCAATAACTTCTTCTTTACTAAAATTTTTTAATAGCTGATGCGTGATGTATGCACTGCCACCCTGTGAAGGTGGAACAGTCCAAGAAAGATAAAAAATTTTAATTCTTTTATCCATCTTGGTTTAGATCAATCTTTTTTTCCATGCATCGACAATTTCCCTGAAAATTTGGTCGAGGCTTTTTGTAATTTTCCACTCCGGATAATGATTTTTCATTTTTCTCAGATCAGAAATGTAACAAATATGATCCCCTTCCCTGTTCTGGTCGACGTATTCATAGTTCATCTTTTTCCCTGTAATATGACTCACTTTACCGAAAGCTTCCAAAATGGAACAGGAATTTTCTCTTCCCCCACCAAGATTATATACTTCTGCGATCCCTGGCCTTTCAATAAAAGCCTGAATAAAACGGACTACATCATATGCATGAATATTGTCCCTAACCTGCTTCCCCTTGTATCCATACACTTTATAACATTCGCCGGTTAAATTTACTTTGATCAGATAACTTAAAAAACCATGCAACTCAACCCCGGAGTGATTTGGACCGGTCAGACAACCACCTCTTAAGACACAACATGGAATACCAAAATATCTTCCGTATTCCTGCACCAAAATATCAGCAGCAAGCTTAGATGCTCCAAATAGAGAATGCTTGGATTGGTCGATCGTGAAATTTTCATCGATGCCGTGAAAATATTCTGCAACTGCATAGTCAAAACGCGTTTCACTTTCAATTAATCGCAATTTATTTGGTGCATCTCCATAAACTTTATTGGTCGATAGGTGTACGAAAACAGAATTTGAACAATGTTGACGAACTGCTTCCAGCAAGTTTAATGTACCTCCGGCATTGATATCGAAGTCATCATATACCCTGGTGGCTGCTAAATCATGTGAAGGTTGTGCAGCAGTATGTACGATCGCATCCGGTTTTAATGCAGCCAAACAATCCATCATTCCTGATCTGTCGCGTACATCCAGTTCAATGTGTTTGAAGTTTTTACATTGGTTTAGCAATTGTTGCTGGTTCCAGCGGGTATCTCCTTTGGGCCCAAATAAATCCGCTCGCATGTTGTTGTCAATACCATGCACCATCCAACCCTGGCTGTCGAAATGCCTGACCACTTCTGATCCTATAAGTCCTGATGAACCAGTGACCAATATCTTTTTCATTGCTTTTATCTTTTACCGCTTTCCGCAATAGAAGCAAAGATAGCTGATCCTGAATATATTATAAAAAATAATATGTATTAAAATAGCATTGAATGAATAAGTTGAGTTATTTTTTCAGCATACCTCATGTATGAATGGCGGGATGAAGCAAGGAATCTTCCAGGTCTGAAGCCAGAAGGGTACAACACTTATTACATAATTATCTGGTAATAACGAGTGTTGGGATCATTGGATTAAATTTTCGATTAAAGCATATTCACTTTAATAATCTTTTTATGAATTGAATTTTCAATGGCCAGAAAATAAATCCCTTTGTTCTTGACTTCAGGCTGAAACACAATTAGATGCTTACCGGCAGACATATTATGCAATTCCTGCCCGGCATATACGCAATTTCCATTTAGATCGTAAAGATGAATTTTAAATTGCAAGGGTGTTCTTAAATCTAAATAAAGTGAAGCATGATCCCGGAATGGATTTGGCGTCACTGTTATTTCATTGAAAACCACCAAAGCATTATCAATTGCATTTGGAGGATAACTCACGACCCAGGTACTCATAGAATATGCTGGCATGGTCATTGTTTTCATTTCAGCACTTCCACCGAGGAGTTGCTTTTGCCATAACAAATTTTGACTTGAAGTATAAGTTTCTACGGTAGAAAATCCGCTGGGCAAAATGGCTGAAATCTCCTGAGCTGCCGATGAGGTATTTAGAAAAACTATGGTCAATTTTTTTGATCCTTCATGAAAATAAGAGCTGCATAAAATGGAATTACTTCCATTGACCGTTGATGAGATTCGTTGTGATCCAGGCCTGATGAATTTATAAAAATGCTTTGCTGCCACATATTTAGGAGAATTTTCGCGCAATGTTTGATTCGTCAATCCATACAAACTGACATTGCCCTGATTGTCTGAATCGCTGAAGGTCCAATAAATCCAGGCACTTTCCTTACCGGTGGTCAAAGCCTGGTGAATTCTTATTCCTACACCCAGTGCACCATCACCTGGAAAACCCGCTTTCGGATATAACCAATCCGGATGTTCACCGGAAGTTTCGGTCATCCATGATTTTTTTTGAGGTCCATCCCATCCTTTTACATTGGCTGGTATTCCGGGAGCCGGACTGGCATTCCATCCGTTCACCCACCAATTCCATAAATTAGCTTGTGCACCTGAACTCGTAACGCCATCGCTTGCATACCCATGCACGCAATAAAATGCAAGGGCACGTTTTGCTGCAGTATCGGATTCGATGTTACGCAGGTATTGGAGATTTTTGTGAATTGGTCCTGAAGCACTACCGTATTCCCACATGCCATATGCATCGCCTCCGAGCAAATCTTCGGGTCCCATAATTTTTATGGATTGCAATTCCGCATGCTTGTCAAATTCCTTCCGCACGGCTTTCAAAGCTGAGATGTATTGAGAAGAAAGCGGATACGTTGCGCTGTTATAAAATTGCTCGAAATTCAACTCATTCTGAATACTGATGGCGTAAAATTGCATTCCGTAATACCGCTGATAAGCTAAAATATAAGCTGCGGTACTTCTGGCGAACTGGGTCAGAGCTGAAGTAGCTCCCAGGCCTCCTTGTGATTTATCATCAAACACCTGTAATGGTGCATCTGAAACATCGAGTCGCCCGCCAGCAAAATTTCCTCCCCATACAAAAGGCCAGGCTGTATTTGCAACCGGTCCGGGCCACCAATTTTCGCGATATAGATTTCCAGAAGCAACCTTTACCCACGGCAACGGAGACCAGATACTCCCTACCAATTTAAAGTCTCCCAATTGCTGATGTTTTGATTTCCCGGTTTGAATAGCATTGTTTGGGTTAAAGACAAAGTATTGCAGGTTCTTTTCGATGTCAGGCCCCATGACTGCAATGGGAGCATTTCGACCGCCAAAGCTGCGGGAATAATCCTGCGGGCCGGTATAAGTCCTCACCCTGTTTCCTTCCGGTCCATTTGGGTTTGCTGGATCTTCAAGATTAAATATATGTGTTGTTGCAGAACCCATGAACCATGGAGAATAATAACTGAGATCTGAATATGGACTCCTGAGTTTAGGGGTCAGATCAACTCTGTAAATACTACATTCCATATCATCAAAATATAGCTGATTCCACCATCCTGCATTTATGTCTGCATCGCTTTCGTGAGCCCCGAATCCATCTATATGTTGATATTTCTGATCTGGATTCAAATGAATTAGAACATTTTGTGCGGAAATAAAATTTATACAGGCAAACCCTGTTAACAATGCAAATAATTTTAAAACTCGATTGGCCATTTCTGTTGTATTAATACGTTCTCAAAACCGGATTGCTTTTATGCAAAAGAAGAAGGTGAATTGCTTAGACTTCACCCTATTTATATCAGAGCCTTTTATAGATAAAAATGCTGCATCGCAGAACACTGAAAAGCAGTCAACAGAATAAAGATTGCATAAATCTATAAATCTTAAGATCAGATTCTTGCAATCCTCAACTTACATATTTACCGAAGGAAGGATTATCAATACAGTATCCCCAATCAGGAAACAGCTTTATTCTCGTTATCCTGAAAATTGGATCCCAGGATCACATCCCAAAGCGAAGAGCTCACACCAAAGCCCTTTGTTGAATCGATAAAGTGATGCATCATGTGGTGCTTTTTTATTTTTACAAACAGCGGATTTTTCCAATTCAGGTGATGAATAGCATAGTGGGTCATATCGTAGAACAAATACCCGAGAAGGAACCCTCCAAAGAATGCATACAGATTCACGGTTTCAAAAAACAAGGAGAAAAAGAAATAAAATAAAGATGCAATCAACAGACTTGCTGCGGGTGGCATGACCAGACGAAGCCGATCCATGGGATAGTCGTGGTGCACTCCGTGAAAAATAAAATGCAATCGCAGTCCCCATTTAGACTTGGGCACAAAATGAAAAATATGTTTATGTAAAACATATTCCGTCAACGTCCATATGAAAAGACCAAGTAAAAAATAGGCAAAATAATTTAACCCGCTGTTGCCCAATCCGAATGATTTATAAGCCATGAAGCCGATCAGGGGAACATAAACCAAAAGTGGGACTGAAAAATGAACCTTCGAAACCGCTTCAAGCAGAGGGTTTTTAAACATCCTGATGGATTCGGTGGAACTGGAAACAAAATTCTTAACCATATACTTTGGATTGATGCGTTGAAAACAATTTATTTATTCAAAAAGTTTCAGAATTTATGGTCGTGAAACTCTTGTCATCATGCACTATTTTATCCTTAAAATTACAATTTTAAGCTATAAAACCGGTATCTTTTTTCAAGGCTACCACCCATTTTTACTATAGCGTTGTTCATTTCCGGATTATCCTCCAGTATCCACGATGCTTCTCCCGATGTTAAATAGGGATGTTTGCTGACGTACTCAAATGCCCTGGCATAGAAGTATGCATCTATACCCAGTCTTCGGTATTCTTCTAATATGCCAAGCGCAAGAATGCGCACGCTGTTGATTTTTTTCCGTCCAAACAGAAGTTTAAAAATTCCCGTGGGAAGGAGTTTCCCATCTTTTATTTTTATCAGAACCTGGTTAATATCCGGTAAGGTCAGAGAAAATCCGATACAGGCTCCGTTTTTTTCGGCCAAAAGAACCAGATTGGGATCCATGATCATTTTCATGTCCTTTCCGGCATGCAGAAATTCTTTTTCAGTCATGGGTGCAAATCCCAGATTTTTACTCCAGGCTTTGTTGTAAACGCTGAGTGTTTTCCTGACATCCTCCTCAAAGTTTTTCATATTTAATGACCGGATCACAATACCATTGCGGTTGAATTTTTCTTCCAACAAAGGAATGCTGCGCTTTAACCTTTCGGGAAAGTCCCCGGCATTAATTCTGTAGGCAAGGACATCCGTTTTTTTCTGAAGTCCATAGTTTTCAAGTAATTTGAGATAATAACTTTTATTATAAGCCATCATCACACTGGGTGGAACCTCATATCCTTCGATAAGCAAACCGCAACTGTGATTGGTCGAAAAATTATATGGTCCTTCCATGGAGTTGAGATTCTGTGCTCGAAGCCAGTTGGAAGCTGCATCCAGTAAGGCATTTGCTACCTGCTGGTCATCGATGCAGTCAAAAAAACCAAATACGCCGACCTTTTCCTCTGTATAGTCGATCAGGTGATCGTCTTTAACTGCTGCGATCCGGCCAACAATTTCATCGTTCTTTTTGGCGATAAAATATTCAGCGGTTGCGTGTTCGAAAAATGGATTTTTTTTAGGATCCATGAGATCCTTCTGTGCTAAAAAAAGTTCGGGTACAAAATTCGGATCATCCCGGTATAAGCGATAAATGTAATTAATGAAAGCTTTTTGGTCGGCAGCAGAACGGACTGGAATAACGGCAATCATAATTGCTCGAAATAATTAGACTACGCCCAGAGCCTTGGCATGATCGAAAATCTTGTTAAGCGCAAAATCGATCTGGGCATGTGTATGGGTTGCCATTACAGAAAATCTGATCAGGGCAGAATCTGCACTGGTTGCAGGTGAAACTACCGGATTGATAAAAACTCCATCGTCGTATAGGTTTTTAGCAATGGTATAGGTCTTCTGGTCGTCTCTAATGTAGATGGGTATGATTGGGGTTTCGGCTTTACCCACATCCAATCCCATGCTTTTTAGTTTGCTGATGGAATAATGTGTATTTTCCCATAATCTGCCAAGCAACTCTGGTTGTTCTTCCATGATATCCAATGCTGTTAAAACAGCAGCGACTGATGCTGGTTGCAGACCGGCGCTAAAGAGCAATGCACGTGAGGTGTGTTTGATGAGATTGATGAGTTCCTTGTCGCCGGAAACAAAACCACCTAAAGCTGCAAGCGATTTGCTAAAAGTACCTGTGATGATATCAACCTGATCGGTAATTCCAAAATGCGAGGAGGTTCCACTTCCATTTTTGCCCAATACACCTATAGCATGTGCATCGTCGACCATGATCATGGCTCCATGACTTCTGGCCACTCTGGTAATGTCAGGAAGGGGCGCAATATCCCCATCCATGCTAAAAATACCTTCGGTGACCACAATTTTGAAAGCCTCCGGATCAATCTTGGAAAGTATCTTGCCCAACGAATCCACATCGTTGTGCTCAAATTTTAATTTTTTGGCATGCGATAAAGTAGCGCTTTCAATAATAGATGCATGGCTAAGTTTATCCATGATCAAAAAACTGGAGCGATCTAACAAGGGTGGTAAAGCGCCAAGATTCGCCTGAAATCCGGTACTAAAAACAGCTGTATCTTCCTTGCCCAAATATTCTGATAGGCGCTCTTCGAGCTCGCGGTGAATTCCGAGATTCCCGTTGAGCAAGCGCGACCCGGAAACCCCTGTACCATATTTTTCGATAGCTTGAATAGCCGCAGCTTTGACGCGTGGGTGGGTGGTAAGGCCCAGATAAGAATTGGATCCAAACATGAGGATCTTCCGTCCGTTTTCACACATTTCAGTATCCTGAGCTGAATGTAACTCCCTGTAAAACAGATATATCTGGTGATCTTTTAGGAAATTTACCTGGCTGGAAATCGAACTAACCTTGCGCTCAAGAGAACTCATTTCATCGTCTTATTTGAATCAGCAAAGATAATCAGTTATTAACAATTGACAAATAAATGCAAATTTAAGTAGTTATTGTACTTACATATAAAATAATATTATTATGTTTAAAATCTACATTTTTAAAAGATAATATATTTATATTTTATTTAATATTACTGGATTGCTTGAATAACACGATGCAAAATGCAGTCAGCATCTATGCTATTAAAGTTTTGCTCAACGGCAAATGGAGTTTTTTCCAGAGGTAACTCGTCGCCTGATAAGCAAACCAGGCCATAGGGACTGCCCCGATCACATCGATCGTATAGTGACAATGTTGGACAAGCAGCAGGCCTGCCATAAGAACAGTAAAAAAGATCAAAATTCGTTGAATTTTCAATTGCTTTCTAAATACCAGACAGTATAAGGTCAATGTTGCCGTATGTCCGCTGAAAAATAAATCCTTCAATTTGGGATGCTCCAGATAGACATAGGTAATCAGGAGCGGATCGTGCAAAGAAATGATCTCATGGGGTGGTTCCAGAGGTGTAAAGTACAGACAAGTTGCCCGGATGAGGTTCATGCATAAAAACAAATGTGCCGTAAAAAGTACCGCCCATGGACTTTGAAGACAATAAAGAATGACCAGCACGGCCCCTGCATAAATGACAAAGAAAATATAGTCCGACATGTCTCTTGGAGAAATCATATTGAGAATCGCGTCATCAAGTCTGCAGCCCTCCCTGGATTCAATAAATTCGAGATAATTTCCAATATTGAAAATAAAGAGCATGGCTGCAATGAGGGTAGATATGGCTACAATCCAAAATTTGCCATCTAAGCTGGCTTGTTTCCACTTCTCCTGAATCGTTTTTAAATAGGATTGCAAAAGTTTTAAATTTAAATTCTGAACCGAATTTCTGCACAAAGAAAGAAAGGCTTGCCGATATATTCAGAGAATTTAATCCTTTCACCCTAACCGTGTTATCATCCCTGGAATCATAATTGGTTTTCTGAATATTTTATTCAAGGAATTACCGGTTGATCCGTAGCACGAATTTTTCGTTCGTATACATACCAGGTCAAAGTTGAAATTCCCAATCCAATAAAAGCCCCTGCCAAAACATCCCGTAAAAAATGTTCAAACAAGTAGACCCTTGAAAATGCGGTTATGATGGCAAGTACCGCAAAACAAAATTGAACGAATACATTTCGGAATTGAAATGCAAGCAAAGCAAACAACATGAATGCAGCAGCACTATGCCCGGATGGAAATGTGTTTAATCGCGAGATATGTACTCCGTCTACAAGGTTCAGATAGGGATACAATTCATTGAAATGCTCCAGGGGTCTGGGCAGTCCTTTGAACAACACATGTTTTAATAAAGAACAAATTACCGACACGAATAAATAGCTAATAAAGATCTTGTTAGAGAGCCTGTTATAAAATGGCCTAATTAAAAAACCGACTAAAATTATAAGTAAACCGTCCCCCAGAACCGTAACATACTTGAAGAACCGGTCATAATATTCATTATTAAATTTGTTTAATTCCAATGATATCTCATCGAAAGAGTACGGTATATGTATAAGTGCGCCAGAGGCAAAGAACAGTAAAACAGGGAAATAAAAGCCGGTTGATTTAGGGACCATAGATTACAAATAAATCATAGTGTAAATTAAAGTAATATTATTAGCAAAAAACAATTTATTTATGATAGATAAAAAAGCTGATCCCGGTATAAAAGTGTCAGAATAAAAGTCAACCATTCGGGAATGTCGCTAATTGCCCAATAAATGAAATCCCTGATGCCTATTTCAAGTTCATATTAAAATTCCAATACATGCAAATATAACGAATCCCTTGAACAATCAATTTTGGTTTTGTCCATAAATAATACAGTTTTATCAATTTCTTTACATGGCTTAAGTAATTTCCACTTTTGCGAAGTTGCCGAATTCTACTTTTGACGCTTCTGAAACCCAACATGGTTACTTCAACTAACAAATGTTAGATTTTAGACTTTCGAATTATTTAAAACACAAAACACAATGATCAGCAAGTTCAAACAACTCAAGCTTTTATTTCTCCTGGTAGTTTGCATGAGTGGAATGCAAGTCTCCAGCCAGACTCCAACAGATGCCATTATGATGGAGAGATCTCAATTCTGTGCTGCCCTGACGTATGGACAAGACAATTGGGATGAATACTGGGAAGGAACTTTACTAAGAGTAAATGGAAATATCGGAACGCTCGAAAAGCAAACGATCGGATTGATGGTGGCAGCAGGAATCATAAACCGTTTAAATCTCATAGTCTCATTACCCTACATTAAAACGAATGCTACAGCAGGCCAGATGAAAGGGGTTAACGGACTACAGGATTTTGGAATCTGGGCTAAATACCAGGTATTTGACCGCGAAACAGCAAATGGAATTTTCACCATCCATGGTGTTGCCGGATTCAGCACTCCTGTATCCAACTACCTGGCAGATTATGCACCCTTTAGTTTAGGTCTAGGCTGTCCCGAAGGACAAGGCAGACTGACCTTCCAGCATAAGTTCAACATGGGTTTGTATGCCCGCGTGAGCGGAGCTTATCTGGTGAGGGGTAATACAACCATAGAACGGGATTTTTATTATGCAGGGAAACCCTATTATTCTGACAAAGTCGATGTTCCCAATGCCAGCCAGATGACCGGAACTCTGGGTTGCTGGCTATTTAATAACAATTTAAAATTAGAAGGTTCCTACGACATTTTTAATACATCGAAAGGGGAAGACATTCGCAGGCAAGATGCCGGATTTGTTTCATATAAAATGGAAGCAAGCACAATGCAGTTTCAGGCACAATATTATACGCCACATGTGACTGGGCTTGGTGTATTTGTCAATTACTATCAAGTTTTAGATGGGAGAAATATAGGTAAATCAACGGGATTTACAGCAGGCCTCACTTATCAATTTTCTGTTTCAAATTCAAATCCTACAAATCAATGAAAAATTTTAAAATCATATTACTAACATTTGTTAGTTTCATTCTGATATTCAATGCGTGCGAAGAAGATTTTCCAAACTACATTGAATACAATTCCTATTCTTGGTCCGGGTTGGATATCACCGCAGGAGATTGGAGGCCCGTTTTGCTCAACAGCAATGAACAAATTGTAATTCCACAGCCAACGGATATACAATCGGATGCGTACAAAGCGGAATTGGCACAGTTAAAATCAACTGTAGCTTCATTAACTGGCGCTCAGCGCGAAGCGATAAACTACTGGACGAACAATCCCATCATCCGCTGGAATGAAATTTCAAGGGAATTGGCGGCCAAGTACAACTTAACACCGGCTCCGAATGCCGATGGAACATACCCTGGACCCAATCCAGCCACTCCAGATAAATATCCATTATTTCCTTTTTCTCATCCTCCATATTCTTGCAGAGCTTTTGCTTATTTGGCCGTTTCCCAATTTGATGCTCTGATTTCCGGTTGGCATTATAAATATAAATTCAACCGGCCAGCCATTTCATCAACCGATGCCAGCATTCCGCAAGCATTCCCAACAAATGCTTTGCCTTCCTACCCTTCAGATGCTGCTATTGTTGCTTCTGTCTCACAAGCCATCCTGACTGCTTTATTTCCCCTGGAAAAATCGTATTTGGAAGAACGGGCAAACGAAGCAAGGAATGTTGCATTGTGGTCAGGTGTAAATGTTCAAAGCGACATAGATGCCGGAAAAATTCTCGGCGAAGAAGTAGCAAAAATTTCATTAGCCCGTGCTAAAACCGACGGGATGTCTGCTGCACAAACTCCAAAACCAATTTCTGATTCCATTAAACAACTAGCTTTCAATACGTTCGGCTGGTCATGGACGAATCAGGAAACGCCCATACGCCCTGTAGGAATAACACCATTATTTGGAAAAGTTAAAACATGGGCCGTCGCTGATGTTACCGCCATAAGACCTCCTGTACCTCCAAAACCAGGCTCGGCTGAATTCGAAGTTGCGGCCAAGGAATTGCGTGACATTTCGGAAAACTTAACTTCTGAACAAAGGAAAATTGCAAATTGGTGGGCTGATGGATTGAATACATATACCCCACCTGGTCACTGGAACCGATTTGCATGCGATCAGCTCATCGAAAGTCAAGTTAATCCGGTAAGAAGTGCCAGGACTTTGGCTTATCTGAACATGGGAATCATGGATGCAGGCATAGCTTGCTGGGATTCAAAATATTACTACCATTATCCCAGGCCTATTGAAGTTATATCCGGTTATAAGACGATTTTAGGTACACCAAATTTCCCTAGTTACACCTCAGGACATGCGACTTTTTCTTCAGCAGCTTCAGAAATTTTGTCCTATTTATATCCTGTTAGCGCTGCAAAATTTAATAATTATGCGATAGAAGCTTCTGATTCGCGTATTTATGCCGGAATCCATTTTAGATTTGATGCCACTGAAGGATTAATTCAAGGAAAAAAAGTTGCTGCTGCGGTTATCGACATAGCCAAAGTCGATGGTGCAAATTGATTTTTAATAAATTGAAAGAAGCATAAATAAGTTTTTTGGATGTAACAAATTCATTTATTTCAAAGAGCATAAAAGCCGGTTAAGTAATCGGCTTTTATCTTTAATACCTGTATCAGAGTATTTGCCATCACACAAGTCCACCATTGCATTGGAATGTCATGGTAACAAATTTAAAAAAGAAATCAGAATGTAAATTCTCCGATATATAATCTGACAAAAATAAATCTGAAAAGAATTTAAAAATCAAAATACGTCATTTCTGCTATTGCCTATTGATATGAGTGGAGGAGTTGCGCTTGCATATTTGCAAAAATGTTTCCACAAGCATACTAACCAAATTCCAGGATCTTTCGAATATCACTGTACAACTGAATTCATCGGTATTTCAAAGCCACCAATCACATCAGGTTGAAGAAAGCCGGCATTTTCTGCGATGACCAGATGCTGAATTCATTTGATGATTTGGATCGCCCATGTACTAATGTAAAATCATCAATTTTACGGGTTGCCTCCCCTTGATATGCAAAAGATACATCCCCTTTATGAAATGATCCAGTTGAATGATTTCCTTTTCATCACGAACTTCTTTGCGCAAGATCAATTGATTCATCAGATCGTAAATGGAAATCTCTACCGGGAAAATGGACCGAGGTTCATTGAGTTGGATATAATCAAGAGCAGGATTGGGAAAAATGCTGGCCGTTTCCGTTTCGCTTTGATTTTGAGTTGAGGTTACATTACAGGCACATGGAATTTTCTCAGTACTGATCACAAGATTGTCAAAATAACGCTCTTGTTCAACCGGCGAACCAGCATTCCAGTAATTCTCAAAAAAGATGGCATTGATGTGCAGATTATTGGGGTTATCATTCCAGGTGCTGTGCCAATCCAGATTGGTCGAAGACGCCTGCAGCGTATCGTTGATCCAAAATTCAAAAACTCCATCCTTGAGTCCGGGCGTATTTAATTTGACATGGCCAACAATACAATACCATTTTGCAGAATTTTCTGATTGGTAAAGTGGAATATTACCCGCTTTAAATCCCAGCCACCGCAGATTGGCAAAATCATTGTATTTCGTTGCTTTCAATTTTCCATCGGTACCAATTCCCGTTGCAGGATCCATGCCAAGGTAGTGGTCATTGGGGCCTCCCGACCAAAGGTGGGCCATCATGCCTTGCGCCCAATTGCTGTTGGCCAGACACATGGCTCTGCTTAACTTTGCAGGTCCGCCACCTACCCACCCATCCTGAGATTTAACATCCATTCTCCAAAAAATTTCAGTAAAAGATTCACCGGGATGTGCTGCATTTCTGCCAATATAACTATCGGGTGTTTTGCCGAAGGATTTGGAAAGAGAACCCGCACCAACTTCGCCCTTCTGCCATTTTACGCGCATTCCGTAACTTAAATCGCGCCCAACATTCTCTAAGCGTATAAAATCTCCACCATTATGATTGTATTCAAAATACTTTTGACTCATGGGTATATCCTCTTCAAAGTCATCACACCAGATGGTACCCGGAGGAGCCTGTTTACAGCTGAAGCATTGCGCAAGGAGCGGACTTGAGCCATAAAGCACAAATCCATAAATGCAATAAATTCCTAAAGATGAAAAATTCATTACGTGTTGATTTGTTGCCAATTAAAATGAAATTTACAACAATTTATGAATAGCTAAAGAATGACCACACCCAGACTAAAAAATAAATGTGATAACACTACTTATCCTTACATTTCAAGTTAGTCCCATCCGTTTACCTGTGCGTAGTAATGCTTCGATGTATATTACATGTGAATCAATCCATAATACAAACTCTTCTAACTTCTGAAAATCCATCAATATTCACTTGCAGAAAATAGATGCCCGCTTGTAAGGGCGAATGGATTTCGAGATGGTGAACTCCAGATTCACAAGGAATGCGATCATTCCTCACCACTCTTCCGTATAGATCGTACCAGGAATAGTGCACCGTTGCGTTGATATTTCCATTTATGGAAAGAAGGCTCTTGCCTTTAGAGGAAATCAATGTCGGTGTGTTTACTTCAAAATGTATAGAACCTGTGCCATCTGAAATTCTGATTCGCCTTTCAAAGTCATTTTTCGGATAATCCGGACTGGCAATTTTCGCAAAATAAAAATCAATACAAGTCGTATCTCGTAAGGTGCAATTATTATGGGTCACAGACCATTCAAAGCAATAATAGCCATAATTAAAAACGGATACCCTCGTCCGGGGATTCATGGGCTCAAAAAGGTGCACATTATAGGGACCGCTTATCAATTTCCAAATTCCATTGGAGTCAGCTTTGGCATCCAAATAAGCCGTGAGCCCCCTTTGTTTAAAATCATCACCAGCTATCTTTCGTTCTAAAACGACGTCGATACATTTTTCGCAACTCCTTCCGCAATCCACATTGTAAGAAGCACAAATCCTTCCCGTATCACCTGCATTTAAATTCCAGGCCACCTTTACCAATTGACTATCGGGATTCGAGAGAATTTGTCCTCCATCTACCGTCCAATTATAAAAATTTACAGGAGTTTGAATGGAACCATCCATCCAATAATCACCCACAGGATCGAAACAATACACCTTGGTACCGGCGATTGGGAAACATTCAGGAATCACATTTCCTTCGTCGATCGATTCATAAAAAGTCCTGGTACAAATAGAAGATTCATTACCTATGCTCGTCGTCACCGCTACCTTTAAAATATATTCATCTGAAACTGCTTGAACTAACAGACGTTCGTCATTACTAATAATATGGGTAGAATCTTTTTTGGAATACCAACTATAATCGAACTCATAGGTTTCACCGGCATTGCATGGTTTTTTAATCGTGATATTGGGTACCAATTCAACCATAGTTCCCAAACAATTTACGGCCCAGGAAGGAGCGTAATCTACATTTATAGCCGTGAGCAGGATCGAACTATCGCATTTATAGGGAGCAGATGTTTTCTGAAGGGTAATTTCCTTAAAAGACAAGCAGGGATTGTGTTTCTTGCCAAGGATATCAATATACGGACTGTTATCGCAGGTAATGTAATAGACGATTTCTGGTTGCGGCTTATCCAGTACTTTAAATTGGACAATTGAATCATACTTGCAGCATTTCGCATCTGATAAGGTCTGCCGGTATTCTCCTGAAGTATAAATGGTCTGATTAAACCATTTGTAACCCTTAGGATAAGCAGCTTCATAGCAAATATTGCGGGTCACTCCGTATCGTTCAGCTGATTTTCTGACTCTTATTGTTGCGCATTGGGTTTCTTGTGAACAAACAATAAAATCTTTTGGACTTAATAACTCTTGTGTTACACAAATCTCAAAATCTCCCTCTTTAGGCAAATCAAGATAGGTGTGCCTTTCAGAATTAATATAGCTACCATCTAAAGTCCAAAGATAACGTACATGACAGTCATCATTTTTTTCATCGACATAAAAATGATAACTACAATAGCCCAAACATGCATCAATGACTCTGGTTGGTTCATTATTTATGAATCCCAAAGGAGACAAAGTTGCCACTCCCCCTCCGACCGTTGATATTGTAAAATCACATACATCTCCATTGCATCCGTCTACCCATAAGTAGTAGCTTACACATTTTTGCAAACTTGCACTGATCATTGCTGACCCACCTGGCGATACACAAGGTACCGACTTACAGCCAACAGAATGCCCGCAATTACAACCCTGTAATAATCCAAATTCCAGCCCCTGATTGTTGGCGCAAGAACCTGTATTTAAAGTGACCGACACATTTCCACTATTTCCCGTAAAACCCCACCAGACTGTGTTCTCCGCTGCCCCACCCTGAGAACAAACCGGCGAGCAGTGGCCCGGAATAGCCCCTGCATTCGAACAAGCTAACCCATTGAGTTCATCCAACGCACACAAAACCGTTGCTGCACTGCAGGATTGTGCACTGGGTGGGGAGCATTGGGCATTGACTGATGATACAGAGATACAGAAAAAAAGGCATAACATTGCAGCCTTGGCCGTACATGGAAGCTTCATTATCTTGAGAGCGGTCCAATTCCAATTTCGCTGCCTGAAGCTCTGTATAATTATGGATTAAAACCCATTGGTTATAAAGATTTTAGCACTAACTCATTCAGCCAACAGTAGCTTTTAATTTTCGTAAAACTACAATCTTGTATTAGACACTCCGGGCTTTTATCATATGTGATGGACCAGAACGCTTTAATTTTATTTACAAATGAATCCCGGTAAAACGAGCATTCATCACATTTAACAAAAAGCTGCTTACAAACTCATCTTTCAAACGTTTTCCGTAAATCAAACAATAAAGACCAAATTATGCTCAGTAAAATTAACAAGCGGGTGTTCACTGTGCTTCTTCATTTATTAATTCTCATTACTGGAGTTGCTCAGAAGAATTACATCTATGTTTCCGATGCCGGAAATTTTCAGTCTCCTCCCTGGCAGATTTTGAGATTTGACGAAAATGGACAAAATGGAATTGTATTTACAAAAGAACAACTCAACTGGCCGCAGGATATTTTATTCCTCGAGCACAAGAACGAAGCTTTAATATCTAATTTCCAAAGCCTTTCCATTTCGCGACATGACGCCTCCACTGGAAACTTTCTGAATGTGTTTGCTTACAATATTGGGGGCCCGACACGTATGAAAATTGGCAAAGACGGACTGCTTTATGTTTTGCAATGGTCTGGAAACGGAAAAGTCAAACGGTATGATCTGGAAGGAAATTGGATTGATGACTTCACTAAAACAGCTGTACCTACAAGTATAGGAATTGATTGGGATAGTTCAGGAAATTTATACGTTTCATCTTATTCCAGCAAATACGTCGAAAAATTTAACGCAGACGGGGAATCTCTTGGTAAATTCATAGCGAGTGGACTAAGCGGTCCGACCAACATAGAATTTGATGAAGACGGCAATCTGCTTGTCTTAGATTACGATGCAGGAGTCGTCAGAAAATTTGATAAAAACGGAAATAAAATAAACGATTTAACCACAGGAGTTGGGCAATGCGAAGGATTGCATCTGATGCAAAATGGCAATTTCCTGGTTGGTGTTGGCTCGAAATCAAGCATAAAAGAGTACAATAAAAACGGACAATTTATAAAGGACGTAGTACTTCAGGGCAACCTTGGGCTCAAAACACCTAATGCCGTGGTTGTTCGCCCTGTCTCAACCAAAACCATCAACCCTAAATACTCGAATGCTTGGCTATACTCCTGTTCTGGAAATGAATGCACACCAAACAAAGAGCTCATTCAGTCGATAGAGTCCGTCGAAATCTACAATTCAACAGGTCAATTGGTCCAGAAATTAAAACCGGACCAAAGTTTCAGCAAAGATTCTCCTGAGCAAATTCTAATAGCGGTGGGTATCAATGGTGACGGGAAAATTCTTCATCAAATAATTCTGTAGCAAATCTGTTATCACAAAACAATAAACTCCATGAAATAACTCTTCACACCATCCTTGAATCCCGGAATAATGTCATCGTAAAAGCGTTTATTATTATTAATCTTTTGTAAACTGTGCATAAATCCTGGCTTTCGCCCAATCAATATTAACAAGACTATATTTAGGTACGACATTACCATTGGGTAGCTTTGTTTTTAGAATAGCGGAAGTATTCACAAAATGCTGTTGAGCTGAAATTCCGCTGACATCGATGTTCATTTGCTCAGAATTTCTTTCAGATATAGGCAAATTTTTAAACTCCACATTACTTTCATAGATAGCTTGATCATTTTCCCAGTAATAGTATCCTTTTAATGCAATTAGCTGCTTCAGATCTGCTGATATTTGTCCCTCTAATTTCTGTTTGTAAAAAATTGTTGCATCTCCATAATCAAATTCGGCAATAAATTTTAACCCATTCCAATTCAATATGGGAAGTGCATAAAACGCTGGTACATTAGAATAGCTTAATGTGCCCTCATAATGTCCATCATCAAAATAAAATGGCTTATCACCTGCTTTATTTCCAACAAATAAAATATCAAGTCGCTCATAATTATCTTCTTTCACCTGTACTTTAATGTTTGCTTTTCCAAAGTCCCTTGAATTGACCACATCATAAACTTCAACATTCACAGTGTAATCACCTGGCATCGAATATTTATATGACATCAAAGTATCGTTATAAACTGTTTTTTTATTACCATTTCCAAAATCCCATAATAATCGGGCTCCATCTGGTATGGTTCCATTAGACCTGACATAAAATTGCACCTCTTCACCTACAGAAAATTCCGTTTGATCTGCTTCCAGCCAAATTTTCTGCACTTCAATTTTATAATAATGGAAACCAATCCACATATCAGAATTATTAAAACGTTCGCCCATAATATTTACGCCAATTAAATTATCGGTCGGCTGAAGAAGTTTTAGAGATTCTGCCGGGTCTTGTACATCCCATTCTTTTGTTTGTGGATTGAGATAGTGAAGAATTTCAGAAAATCTTATAGTATCGGCTGTTTCATCAGCTTCAACTGTGATAAAAAATTCATCAAATGGCAAATTATTTATTTCTCCATTAAATGCTTCCTGCAGTTTAATTTTTTGAAACCGAACATCTATTGGATTTGCATAAACTTCATAGCTTGGAAATAATTCTTTTGCAATGCTGTGATCTCCTGTTTTTAAAAACAATGCGTCCACTTGTTTCTTAGAAACAACTGTAGAAAGTGGGATATGAAATATTTTTCTAAATTCATAATAACGATTTTCTTCAATAGCCTGGGCGTTTTCTGCTGACACATAGGGTAAAAATTTATTTTCAATCAAATTGTATTTCATTAAACCAAGATTATCAGGATAATTTGGATCGTAAATCTGAATATGGACTTCATCTCCTACAAATTCAAATGATGTTGCAACAACCATATGTGAATAATTTGAATTCACTGCATTCCCAACAAACATTAATTGAGGATCCCGATTAAAAAATAATGAATAAGCCATACTCCAAAAATTATCTTCATCCGAACTTGTAAAATTTGCCAAAAACACTTCTGAAAATGCACCATTCCAAGTTTCATCGAATAGAGATTGCAGTGCACTTGCAAACCGAAGTCCATCCGCATCATCGTCAGAAAGCATTGGAGTCTGAAACCAATAACCATGGTTATCAAAATGTTCTTTTAGTAGCAAACTGGTCTTTCGGTCTTGATAATAATATGATGCTCCTATTGACATGCCGGCACAATTTCCAACACTGGACCATGTTCCTCTATTTGCAAATGACCATCCATTTACGGCGGGTTTAAAGTAACTTTCAAAAAATCCTCCAAATTGAATAAGCTCCTTTTCAAAGGAACCGACTACAATCAGAGAAAAATGGCGCACTGCCACTGTGATGATCCCATCTTTATAAGAAATGATCGGAATACTTTCCAAGTGGCCTGTGGACCTGTCAAAATAAAAAGGTGCAAGTTTTTCACTTGTGTTTGCTGATGTATGGATCGTCAAATACATAACTTTATTTGCATAATCCCCGCCGTTTTCAATTTCAATGAGGGGAGTCACTGGATTAAAAACTGAACCAAACTCATGGGATTGAATTTCATAATAAGAAATTACAAATTCTTTATCGTTATTATAACTGTCTTCGCGTACCCGTATCGTCATATTATCAACAGGAGTATTTGGTGCATTTACTTCCAGTAAAGCACCATTCTTGGGAACCCATTGCCTAAAAACTTCTTTCCGGGGTCCAGTCTTTATTTTGGTAAAATTTTGATTGTCATCATCATCCTTACTACAAGAAATAAAAAAACCAAATACAAATAATAATACCAGATTTATGAAACTTTTCAAAAATGCGAAACTTGAATTCATCACTAAAAATTTAATTAATAAAAAATAACATCGTTCTTTACTCTTACAAATTTCTGATAAAGACACTCTTAATTTAAACGTCTTAAATCATCGGATAAAATGATTTTCATCAGAACTCCAGGTTTTAGAATTGAATGCATGTTCATTCTTATCTGCGATGAATTTGATTCAATGTGGTGTTGATGTATGTAGCCTTAAATTTCGAATTGGCAATACTTTGGAAAATGCTAATATAGTTCCCTGGGGTGCTCTGCCAGCAGTCAGTCTTGGAACCAGGAACGTTTTGATTACACCGATTCAACACTTCAAAAAAAAAAAAAAAAAAAAAGAAGAAGAATGTCCTTTCGAACATCCCTCTTTAATTTCCGGGGCACCACCCCATCAATACTGATGGGGGAATCTGGGACCCTGGCTCCCTTGCCAGTATGAGCCTTCCACAAAATCTCTTAAAAAATAAAAAGGGAATGATCTTTTCATCATTCCCTTTTGTCGGGGCACCACCCCATCAATACTGATGGGGGAATCTGGGACCCTGGCTCCCTTGCCAGTATGAGCCTTCCACAAAATCTCTTAAAAAATAAAAAGGGAATGATCTTTTCATCATTCCCTTTTGTCGGGGCACCACCCCATCAATACTGATGGGGGAACCTGGGACCCTGGCTCCTTCGGCGCCATTCTCTCTCCAGTACTCCTTCTAAAAAGAAAAAGGGAATGATCGCATGACCATTCCCTTTTGTCGGGGCACCACCCCATCAATACTGATGGGGGAACCTGGGACCCTGGCTCCTTTGTCAGTATGAGCCTTCCACAAAATTTCTTAAAAAATAAAAAGGGAATGATCTTTTCATCATTCCCTTTTGTCGGGGCACCACCCCATCAGTACTGATGGGGGAACCTGGGACCTTGGCGCCTTCGGCGCCATACTCTCTCCAGTACTCCTTCTAAAAAGAAAAAGGGAATGATCGCATGACCATTCCCTTTTGTCGGGGCACCAGGATTCGAACCTGGGACCCCCTGCTCCCAAAGCAGGTGCGCTAACCGGACTGCGCTACGCCCCGAATTCAGCATGAGTGTGGGTGTGGGTGTGGGTGTGGATTTGAGTGTGAGTGTGGATTTGGGTGTGAGTGTGGATTTGAGTGTGAGTGTGGATTTGAGTGTGAGTGTGGATTTGAGTGTGGGTGTGAGTGTGATTATTCAATATTCCTTTTCGGATTGAGGGATTATCTCAATCCTCTTTTACATTGCGGTACATTCCCAGCAACATCTTAGAAATCTGTTCGTAAGACTGATAAAAATCGTCAAACAAATCATCATCTATCATTTTCATTCCTTTCAGCACATCCAGAATTGCCACACACTCAAAAGCTGACGATCTGGAGACAGTAAAAAAATGTTTTTTTTCCTTTGGACTAAAACGACCCGTGCCCTCTGCAAGGTTCAGCTGAATGCTTAAAGTTGCCCTTTTAAGTTCGTCAATCAGGTATTTATCATTCAACGAGCCGGCAAAGATATACTTTAATACCTTTTGGTTGGTACTCTTGATGAGCTGATAAATTTCTAACTTCTCAAAATCAAACATTCAATCACTTTATAATCAAATAAATAATTTCCAATCGCTCTCTTCCACACACCCACACTCACACCCACACTCACACCCACACTCACACCCACACTGGATTCGCGGTGAGGGAGGGATTCGAACCCTCGGTACCCCTTTCGAAGTACGACGGTTTAGCAAACCGTTGGTTTCAGCCACTCACCCACCTCACCTGCAAAGTCCTTTATCATCAACGCCTGTTTATTTCAGACGCAATATTTTTCTCATCGCCTTTGAACCTCGTTAAACTCCCCTATTTCTAACTGCACTGATTTCTAAACATTTACCGGATTCCATACACCCACACTCACTCACACCCACACTCACTCAAACTCACCCACACTCACCCCATGCTGGATTCCTCACCCCCGCCTGACTGACGCCAGTCGGGCAGGCATGCTGGATTCCACACCTTCAAAGTCCTTAATCTTTCTAAAGCCCTCAATTTCTTTTCAGATTCTGCTAAAATGGGGCAAGCCATTTTAACTAATAATCAAGGATTTACAAAAATTTAAATCAAAAACGGACGCAAAAATAGGAAATCTATTTTATCCTTTGGCTTTTATGGATCTTCTTTTGTACGACTTCGGCAATTTCTGTGAAAATCGGGTCAGAATCTAACAGGTATTTGGCCATATTGCAGGAATAAAGCACGGTTGCGTGATCTTTTCCTCCAAAAAATTCTCCTATTTGTTTTAATGATTTCTGAGTCATTTGTTTTGAAAAATACATGGCCATTTGTCTGGCAAGAACCACATGCCGCTGCCGCCCCTTACCAACCAGCCTTTCGATGGGTATTTTATATTGATCAGCAACAATTTTAGCAATGGTCTCGACCGACAATTCCTGGTTGACCTGGTTCACAAAACTGTGAACCACTTCTTTGGCAAGCTCCAGATCAATTTTCTTGAAATTCAAGGAAGATTGGGCAATCATAGACACCAATGCCCCTTCGAGTTCGCGAATATTGGATTTGATATTCTGACACAGATACTCCATAACATTTTCGGGAAGATGCTGTTGGTTTTGATCCAACTTGGCCAGCAAAATAGCCATCCTGGTTTCAAAATCAGGCGAACTAAGGTCAGCACTTAATCCCCATTTGAATCTGCTTACGAGGCGCTCTTCGATATCCTGAAGATCTTTAGGAGGCCGGTCAGAACTCAATACGATCTGTTTACCACTCTGATGCAACTGGTTGAACAAATGGAAAAAGATTTCCTGAGTTCCGGATTTTCCGGCAAAAAATTGAATATCGTCAAGCAGTAAAACATCGAGGTTCTGATAAAAATTGGAGAACTCAGATACACTATTGTTCTTTACAGCAAGAATAAACTGATTTGTAAATTTTTCAGCATTCGTATAAATGATATTCTTTTCTGGAAAATTTTGCAATACTCCGTTTCCAATAGCTTGTACCAAATGGGTCTTTCCCAATCCCACCGATCCGTAAATGACCAGCGGATTAAACATATTGCCTGGTTTCTGAGTGATGTGCAGTCCAGCCTGCCTTGCTACCCGATTACAACTTCCTTCGATGAAATTTTCGAAACTGTATTTTGGAGACAAGTTCGAATCGATCTTTAGTTTTCTGATCCCCGGAATGACAAACGGATTAGCAATGGCTCCCGGATCATTCAATCCTTCCTTCTCCGATTTTGATTGTTTTTTATGAAAGCCCGGTTTGTTATGATCTTCAACCAAAATCTGATACTCCAATTTCCCCTGATCTCCCAATTCCTTGCGAACTGAATTGCGGAGTAAAGTCAAAAAATTGCTTTCAATCCATTCGTAAAAAAATTTATTGGGAACCTGAATGGTCAACGCATGACCCACTAACCGGATGGGAACAATCGGTTCAAACCACTTTCTAAAATTATCTTTGGTCACAGCATTCCGGATGAGGTCGAGAATATTATTCCAGACCACAATGGGATCGGTGGTGCTATGTTGTAAAGTTGTTTTCAATATCACTGTTTCGGAGACAGGGAAAAGGATTGCAAATTTGCAAAAATTCCAATGACTCTTCCGATTCTTACATAAAAATTTTTTATTTTATTAACCATTGAAAATTTGCCATTTAAATATAATGTTAATGCATTATTTATAAAGATTTGATTTATAGAGTTTAGAATAAAACTCAATTCTGCATTGGATTCCGGAATCCCGCCAATTTCAAAAACGCTTCGATCGCTTTTCGCTTTTGTTCAGTCAAATCGTAGGAAATGCAATCTTTAAAGTAAGAGCTCAATATTTCGGCAGGTATGTTGTATTGGTTAAAATCTTCGTTAACTAAAAAATAGTTCAAGTCTTCAGCGAAAGCCTGAGTTAATGCAGTTTCAAATACTTCATCAATTTTGAATTTGGAAACCCAAATCGCAAACACAAAAGGCAGTCCTGTAAATTTATTCCATTCTAATCCAAGATCCATAGAATACTTATACTGATGCTCAGATACAAAAACTTCATCGCCAATAATGACCCTTGCAGTCTTCAATCGAATTTCCTGATCCTTATTATTTTTTATAAGAATCCCGTTCCATTTCCAATAATTCTCTACGAGAATTTTAAGCAAAATATTGGAAGTGCGCGATGCATCGCTCAGTACAATTTGTTCAATTTCATCAAATTTATAATTACTAAAAAGTCTGACAGTCTTCACAGCAGAATTCGAACCAATACAATAGGGTGTAATGCCGTATAATTTTTCAAAATCGCAAAGTGCACCCACAGGTAGCAATGCAATATCTACAAAATCATTTTTCAATAAACCTGCGCATTCGGATGGAAGTGCGCGCTCCCAATTCAATAAACCTCTTTGCTCCAATCGATCCAATGCATAACTGAAAGGGAGGGAATTCAGATATTTTACAGAAGCCAGTTTGTACATCAAATCAGAATCTTGGGCTGAAGATGATCGCAATTATTCTCAGAAAGTATTTTCCAACCTCTCCGGTTCCAACCTACGATATATAAACAAGTATTTTGATGGCCTATCATTTCCATAGAACTCAAGGGCTGACTCCCTATCAAACACATCATAGCTCTGAGTGTTCTGCCATGCGTTGCAATCAATGCAGTTGTAAAATTTTCTGCCTGAACATGATCCAGAAATGATTGGATGCGAACTCCCAAATCCCATGCGGATTCACCTCCTTCGGGTTTATCGCTGTAAATTCCGTTGGACCATGATCGAATGATGCGGTGGTATTTTTCCATCAGTTCGGGCTCACCGCATTTTCCTTCGTGTTCACCCCAGCAAATTTCATCAATGCGTTCATCCCTTACAACAGACAGATCTTCTCTTTCAAATGCCGCAATTGTTTGATAGGTTCTCACTTGAGTAGAAGCCCATAACCTGTCAAATGTAATATGTTTGTATTCATTAAAAAAAGACAAGGCTTGAGAATTTCCTGTTTCATTCAAATGCGAGTTTATGCTTCGGCCTTGTACTATGCCAGACAAATTATAATCTGTTTCGCCATGTCTCAATATATAAAGTAATTTATCCATGGTTATGTTTATGATTGTACAGGCAAGGCATAATATTTCATTGCCGATGGTCCTGCAATGTCCGCCGAAGTAAACTCTTTAAGTTCATTGTAAATTGAATCGCGTTCAATAGCCCGTCTGTTAACCTGCAAGATCAAATTGACAATTTCGTCCGTGGTCATGTTTGGATTTTGTTCTTCTGAACCTGCCATTGAATAAATTTTCGTGGAATCATCTATCGTACCGTCTATATCGTCCACTCCAAATGCTAAAGATAACTGTGCATAATCTCTTCCAAGCATGGGCCAATAGGATTTGATATGATCAAAATTATCGAGAAATATCCGTGAAACTGCATAATTTTTTAAATCATCCATCAAACTAACTTCTTCCAGATGAGACATCTCGTTGTTTTTATTTCTGAATTTTAATGGAATGAATGTTTGAAAGCCCATGGTTTGATCTTGAAGTTCGCGTAAGCGTTGCATATGATCGACGCGATGTGCATAAGTCTCTATATGACCATATAAAATAGTGGCATTTGATTTCATTCCTAATGCATGCCAGATCCGGTGAATGGAAAGCCATTCATCTGAAGAACACTTCCCACCTGCAATTTTCTTCCGGATCTCTTCGTCAAAAATCTCTGCACCTCCTCCCGGCATGGAGTCCACACCGGCTTCTTTGATCATCTTGAGTCCTTCGGCATAATCCACTTTAGCCTTCTTAAAAATATAATGGTATTCAACAGGAGTTAAAGCTTTTATATGAATTTCAGGGCGATGTTTTTTAATAGCCTGAAAAAAATTGATGTAAAATTCAAGGTCGTATTTTGGCATGACCCCGCCGACAATATGGACCTCGGTCACGGGCTTGGAATCAAAAGATTTAAATTGATCCATCATTTCTTCCAAGCTGTACTCCCACCCTTCTTCTCTTTTCTTTATCAATCTGGAATAGGAACAGAAACTACAGGTGTAAAGGCAAACATTTGTGGGCTCAATATGGAAATTCCGGTTAAAATAGGTTTTGTCGCCATGTTTCGCCTCACGGACCGAATTCGCGAGCATCGCCAGATAACTCAGATCATCGCATTCGAATAATGCCAAACATTCTTCGGGGCTGATCCTCGATCCGGCCAATACCTTATCACCAATGCTTTCAAGTTTGATCTGCATATATTTTAGTTACTCAAAGGAGCTGAATTCAGTCAGCTTCAAAATTACAACAACAAAATCCATGCTTGGTTGCTTAACCTGGTCAGAATAGAAATCCCCTGATTTTCGTTAGTTTTGCAAACGTGCTTTCAATACTGATCCCCACTTTTCGTAGCGATGTTCGGGCGCTGGTAGCAGCTTTGCACCGTCAAGCCATGAATTTGAATGTTCCGTTCGAGATCATTGTATTAGACGATGCATCGGGAGAACCCTGGAATCAATTAAACGGGTCGATCCAGACCTGGGATCATTGTATCCTGAAAACCAATACTTCAAATGTCGGCCGGGCAGCTGCAAGAAATATACTTGCACATGCCGCAAATTATCCCTGGTTGATTTATCTCGATGCGGATGTGCAGATTAAAAATCCGAGTTTTCTACTCAGGTATCTGGAAGTCATACAAACCAGCACGGCAAAAGTTATCTATGGCTCATGCACGTATCCTTTAGAAAAACCCAAAGACCCCGCCTACAGATTGCACTGGATGTATGGAACTAAAATTGAAAACCCGGATGTTCGTTTTAGAAAACTGGATCCTTACAAAACTTTTCACACGGTAAATTTTGCAGTAGAGAAAAAAATTCTTCTCGAATTTCCTTTTTACAATGTTATTACAACTTATGGCTATGAAGATCAGTTGTGGGCATCTGTTTTAAAACTACAAAAAATTGACATTCTTCACATCGACAACCCGGTCGTCCATCTGGGTATTCATCCTACGCGTCAGTTTTTAAGAAACACGGTTTCAGCAGTAAGAAATCTGATTCGCATCAACAAATACAATCCTGTTCAAATGCAGACCAGCTTATCCAAAGTGGGTGGTTTCCTATTGAAATTTCGTTTGGATCGATTGGTTTTCTTCCTCTACAAAAAGTTTGAGAAAAAAATAATAAAGAATCTGCGCAGTGAAAATCCAAATCTTTTACACCTCCAGACATTTAAACTCGGAATCTATCTTCGGTTTTGGAACAAAAGTTAAGAAAGATATTTTGTTAATAAATCTTATATAATTTCCATGGCACTCGTTAACTTGCATTGAATTCGGGTATCCCAATCAAAAACGAACAAAGCAGGATGAAACCAAAAAAGAACATATTGCATAATATTTTAATGTATTTATGTTTTGTTATCAGTATTTCACAACAATTAAATGCCCAAAATACCCTGATCGGCGTACTAAAAGATGCGAAATCAGGTGAGCCTCTAATAGGAGCGACTGTTCTGATCAAAGGAACGGCCCAGGGCACTACAACGGATTTCAATGGACAGTTTCTATTAAAATTTGATCAAGCCTTGCCAGTTACTCTCGAATGCCGGTATAGCGGATATGCGTCAAAAATGATTGAGATGTCTGCCACATCCAAAAACCTGATTATTGAGATGGAAGAGGAGAGTGTCATGATCGATGTTGTTGAAATCAGCGGACAGCGCATCAGCGACAAACAAAAATCATCTCCCCTGACGGTTGAATCCATGGATCTCATAGCCATCCGTGAAACTCCAAGTGCAAGTTTTTACGATGGCCTGGGTTCTCTGAAGGACGTAGATCTGACAACGGCAAGCCTTGGATTCACGATTATAAATACACGAGGCTTTAACAGTACCAGTCCGGTGCGCTCCCTTCAAATCATCGATGGTGTCGACAATCAATCTCCCGGACTCAATTTTTCTTTGGGAAATTTTCTGGGCTCTTGCGAACTGGATGTAAATAAAGTTGATCTCATCGTGGGCGCCAGTTCGGCTTTTTACGGTCCCAACGCGTTCAATGGGGTAATAAGTATGGAAACCAAAAACCCCTTTATCCAAAAAGGATTGAGTTTTCAACTCAAAGCCGGTGAACGAAATTTATTAGATGCCTGTTTGAGGTGGGCCGATGCTTTTAAAAATAAAAACGGACAGGAATTCTTTGCTTATAAATTGAATTTATTTTATTTGACCGCCAATGATTGGGAAGCTGATAACAAGGATGCGGTTTACAATTCAATTTCATCCATCGACAATCCCGGTGGATACGATGCCGTCAATACCTATGGCGATGAATATCAGGCCGAGTTTGATTACCGGAATGCAATCATTACATATCCCGGACTAAATATTTTTCACAGAAGAGGATACCGGGAAAAAGATCTCGTCGACTATAAATCAACCAACTTTAAGACCAATGCTGCGTTTCACTTTAGATTAAAGCCCAGCCTCAGCTATGCCTCCCCCGAACTCATCCTTTCATCAAGCGCTGGAGGAGGATCGACCGTTTACCAGGGTGACAACAGGTACAGTCTGAAAAACATAAGTTTTTTTCAGCACCGAATTGAATTACAAAAAAGAGAAAAATACTTTCTTCGGTTTTATGCTACCCATGAAAATTCAGGCGATTCTTACGATCCCTATTTCACCGCTCTCAAACTCCAACAAGCAGCCAGCGATAATTTTAATTGGGTAACAGCATACAGCAATTACTGGACTTTAAACGTGGTTCCTAAAATAAATTCTAAAGACGGATATCCTAAAATTCTGGATTATCTGGGTCGTCCCAATGAATACAAGGCTGCTGTCAATACATTTTTGTTTGGTTTGCAGGACTCCCTTAGCTATTGGCAAAGTCTTGCACAGATATTTGCTAATACAGGAAATTCACAATTGCGAACCAACTCTTATTTTGAACCGGGCACAGCAGATTTTCAACGGGAATTCGACGACATTACTTCCCGGATTTCCTTTTCTGAAGGAGGCACAAAATTTTACGACAGATCCGCACTGGTGCACGGGCACGGTGAATATATTTTTACAGACCTGGTCCAATCTTCTGGGATCAATGATCTCGATGTAGTGATTGGTGCCAGCGGACGCATGTATTATCCCGATTCAAAGGGTTCCATTTTATTAGACACCGGTACAGCCAACATCAATACTTACGAATATGGTTTTTATGCCGGCTCCAACCTGAGTTTCCTGAACAACAACATGCGTTTTAACTTTACCGGAAGAATTGACAAACACGAGAATTTTGAATATTTATTTTCTCCGGCGGCCTCAATTGTTTACCAACCATCCAAAAACAATTATTTCAGAATTTCTTTTTCATCGGCCATTCGCAATCCCACCCTCTCCGACCAATATCTTCACTACAATGTAGGACGTGCCGTATTACTAGGAAATATCAATGGGATCAACGATTTAATTACTGTAAACTCATTTGTCGATTTTCTGAATAGTGGAATACGCGACACACTCGAATATTTCAATGTTCCGGCAATCAGACCAGAGAAAGTTAAAACCATTGAGATCGGATACCGTTCGACTTTATTCAATTGCCTTTATGCTGATTTGGGTTATTACTATAGCAAGTACGAAGATTTTATTGGATATCAAATCGGCATTGATGCATTTATTCCACAGGGCAGCGCACTTCCCACCAGCGTTCAGGCATACCGCGTGAGTGCGAATGCGCGTGACAAAGTAACTACCCAAGGCTTTTCAGTTGGATTGAATTATTTTTTTAATCAACTTTATCAACTCAAAGGAAATTACAGCTGGAATGTATTGAACACACAAACAGATGATCCCATTATTCCGGCTTTTAATACACCCGAGCACAAATACAATGTTGGACTCAGCGGAAGGGATCTTGAAATTTTAGGCATTAAAAATTTGGGATTCAGCATCAATTACAAATGGATCAAAGGATTCATTTTTGAAGGTTCTCCTCAGTTTACAGGTTTCATTCCAACTTACAGTCTGACCGACGCACAATTGAACTGGAACTGGAAATCGCAAAATACTACGTTTAAAATCGGAGCGTCCAATGTATTCAATCAAAAAAGTTATCAAACTTATGGCGGACCGCTTATTGGAAGATTAGCATACATCAGCATTCTTTATGAACTCAGAAAAAATTAATTAAACCATAAAATTTCAACTATGAAAAAATTTTACTTCTTATTATTTCTCTTTGTCATAGCATTTCAGTTCTCTTGGGCACAGAGAAGATATCTGGATCCCATGTTTCCTGTATTAAGGACCGCAGACGTGGTTTATGGTAAAAATATTTCTATCATTACCGGAATGCCTGCTACTGAAGACCTGAAAGCAGATATTTACACTCCTGCCGGTGACAGTAAAACAGACAGACCTCTCGTCCTGATTGCCCATACCGGTAGTTTTCTGCCACCTTTGTACAATGGACAGATCACAGGTGCCAGAACAGATTCAACGGTTGTAAATACTGCGGCATATCTTGCCTCCAGAGGTTTCGTGGTAGCCGCATATACCTATCGATTGGGATGGCTGCCAACATCACCTGACCAAAATGCAAGAACAGGCTCCCTGTTACAAGCTGCATATAGAGGCATACAGGACACCCGAAGCTGCATTCGCTACTTTAAAGAATCTGTGGCTGAATACAACAATCCTTATGGCATTGATCCTTCAAAAATCTGTGTATGGGGTATAGGTACAGGAGGATATCTTGCTCTGGGTTCCGGCAGTTTAAATGACTTTGGGGAAGTTACATTGCCTAAATTCATCAACACACAAACTTTACTTCCATTTATTGACAGTACGCTGATGGGCAATATGTATGGGACGACACAAACTCCCCTATGTCTGCCAAATCATCCCAACTACAGCTCTAACTTTCAGTTAAGTGTAAATCTGGGTGGAGCTTTGGGCGATTCTTCCTGGCTCGATGGAGAAGATATTGAACCGGCATATACCGGGGTTCATTGTACAAATGACTTTTTTGCTCCTTACTACGAAGGTCCGGTCATTGTTCCTACTACAAATCAATTTGTGATTTATGCAACGGGGACGAGAAAATGCATTGAAGTTGCTAACAATCTTGGAAGCAACGATATTTTAAAAAATGTAGATCCTCTGCTCGATGTGATGAAAAGTGGAATCGATGCACAAAAAGCAACACAAACGATTCTGCCTTTGACTATGCAAAATATTCTGCTTGGCACCGATAATTTTTATGGTTTCGAGACCCCATTAATCTATAATGGCAGAGTTACTCCGCAAGGTTCTCCCTGGGAATGGTGGGATCTAAACACCTTGCGGGTTATCGTTCAAATCGTGAATGCACAACGAGGTACCAATTTCAATGCAGATACCTTACATCTTAATGGATTAGCAACAAATCCGGATATGAGCGCTGACAAAGGAAGAGCATACCTCGATACTACGTTCAGACTTGTATTACCCAGAATGTGCGTTGCCCTTGATCTGGGCTGTCAGGCAGTTGGTCTAAAAGAAGTGGAAGCACATGAAATAGGACTCTCCATTTCACCGGTGCCCGCTGTTCATCAGTTAAGATTTGAGACATCTAACGATCAACCCATGCAATCTATTCACGTATATGACATCCATGGCAAGCTGGTCAAAGCACATACGGATATTAACTCCAATACCTTTGTGATGCCACGTAATCAACTCCAGGCAGGATTTTACATCAGTCAAATCAGGACCAGGGATCATATTGTAACAAAACAGATACTTATACAAGACTAACAAAAACTGAATTTAAATATGAGGAGGTCACCGTTGTGTGGCCTCTTTTTTTTTACACACAGTCAGCGGAATTGTAAATCGATGCGGAACGAGGCTTTTAGGCGTGGAGGCGTTTAGGCGTGGAGGCGTGGAGGCGTGGAGGCGTGGAGGCATTTAGGCGTGGAGGCTTTTAGGCGTGGAGGCATTTAGGCGTGGAGGCGTTTAGGCGTGGAGGCTTTTAGGCGTGGAGGCGTTTAGGCGTGGAGGCTTTTAGGCGTGGAGGCGTTTAGGCGTGGAGGCTTTTAGGCGTGGAGGCTTTTAGGCTTTTAGGCTTTTAGGCTTTTAGGCTTTTAGGCTTTTAGGCTTTTAGAAAGAAAATACACATGAACAGCAATGGTTCATTCACTAAATAATTTAATCAAAATGTTTAATTCAAGAAACTAATTTCAATGAACAAACGTTCGTTTACTAATTACTACTAACTAATAATTATTATCTATTAGTTATTAGTTATAATCATTTGTTTTTTCGATGCGGATGATTTCCGTATAATCCCGGAGAAGTGTTCTGATGTTATTTGATTTCTGGATGACGAATTCCGTAATCAACCAGCCAAGCAAACCGCACATAATTCCTGCAAGAATATCGATCACATAATGATGTTGTGTATAGATTGCAGCCCACCATATACCAATAGTCAACGATCCCAATACCAGACTCCATTTATAATATTTATTCTTTACACTGTATATAAAACCAACCAGTGGATATGCTGCATGAAGAGAAGGAAATGCTGCAAAAACGTTTGAACTCTTTTCATACATACCCTTATACAAATCAAAATTCAAAAGTGCATCCACTCTTAATAAACCAGCTGCATTTCCTGGAGTACTGGCAATAAAATCAAAACCATATTGCTGAACATACCAGGGTGGTGCTGCAGGGTAAGTATAATAAAGTATAAAACCCAGAATATTGCTTACTAAAAAACAAATAGAAAATTTTAATAATTGATAGGGATCTTTTACAAACAAATAAAATCCAAAAGCCAGCGGAACCGGTACCCAATTGATATAACACAGACCCGCCATGGCATCGCAGAAAAAGCATAAATTTTTTGCAAAGTATTCATTGGGGGTAAGTACTTCACCTTGATATGGAATTCCAAAGAATCTCTTTTCCCAATCGTATAAATCGCGAATGCTGACGTCCTGAAATAAATAATTAGGAAAGGCCTTCATTCCATCCCATATAATCCAATAGATTAAAAAAACAATAAAGGCAATTACGAATTTTTTACCGATAGGGTGTATCGTATAAGCGGTTAGACAAAATATGGACAAAAAAATGTGCTCGCCTTTAATCCCGATCAACGTGTTAAAGACAAATAAATACAACAATACTACCCCAAGGACTATATATTTGTCTGTACTGATTTTAAACACTGCAATTGTATTTTTATCACTCAAAATACCAATGGCAAATTTAGCTTACACCACGAGATATTCAAGAGAATTATGAATCCAATGTTCTTTTGCAGTGCATCAATCTGGTATATGCAGTATAATTTGCCATTATGGCCAAAGCTGCAATGGGCAAGGTAAAAAATGAAATGGTTTCGAAAATATGAAAGGGAATACCTTGAATGTGCCAATAAAAATCCCCAAAAAAGTAAGACATCAAACCACATAAAATTCCGGATAGTCCCAGCGTTATGATCCGTTCAGGCCTTTGCATGAGTCCGTCACTGCAACTGATTCCTAGACCTTCCGCTCTGGCGCGGATATAACTCACCATCATAGATCCGATCATTGCGATAAAAGCAAAGAGGGAGCTTAAAAAATAGTGATAGGATACCAGATAGTAACAGATGCCTAAAAACATGACCAATTCGCTGTAGCGATCCAGGACAGAATCATAAAGAGCGCCAAATTTTGAAGATGATCCGGTCTTTCTTGCCAATTGTCCATCCAGCATATCAAAAATACCAGCAGTTAAAATAAAGAAACCGCCCCAGCCAACATAGGAAAGATCCATGCGTTCACCTCGCTCGGCACCTAAAATAAACCACACAGCCACAAACACATTTAAAACAAATCCCAACGAAGTAATATGATTCGGCTTGAGACCCATGAAAATACAAAGCTCCACCAAAGGATTCAAAAATCGCTGCAATACCAGCTTAATTTGATCGCGTGCGTTATAGTTTGATTTCATTTCAACTTAACTCAAATTATTATCATCAGAATTCAAATTTTATCCTGGCCCGAATCCCCGATTTGGAAACATTTGGATTATCTAAATAATTTAACCTGCGCACATAATCCACCCGAACAATTTTAAAAATATTGTAAATTCCAACACTAGCTTCTACGTATGGCTTCTCTTCAAGTGTATAAGTAGTAGGAACTCCATCCAACGAAGCCGGAAATTTATAGACTTCGTCAGATTTATTTGGATCATTTTCATCGCGGACCCCGCCATAAAGCAATTTCACCGAAAAGACTTCTCTCCATTTAAGTTTTTTAAACAGCGGAATTTTATTAAAAAGAAACCCTCCCAGGTAGTGGTTGTAATTTAAGGCATAATATTGATCACTCACAAACTCAAGAAAATTCATCAGATTGTAAGAATTCAATTGATAGGAATAAGTTTGATTCGCCCTGTGTACATAGAGCAATGGAAATGGAACTTGCCCAAAAACTTTTCCACCTTCCAAAGTAAAATCTGCAAATCCTAACTGAGGAAAATAAATTCGTTTGTAAATACTCGCTGTCAGATTGTGGTATTCATATTCTCCGCCTAAAAAGTCTTTAAGACCCAAACCATATCGCAAGGTGAAAATAGGATATTTGTTAGGCAATGGAGTCCGGTATAACTTCCCTTGAAAATACTGCTCCCCGGGTGCCCACCGCAAGGTTAGACCAAGTTCCATTGTACGCAAACTGTTGATGCTATTCAATGTATCGCTGTAGTTGATTTTATTATAATGCAAAGTCCCGGCTGGCTGCTGCGTCCAATGTTTAAATTCAAATTTAATGGAACCGTGATTTTTAAATTCATTCAAATATTGAAATTTATAAATTTCATTGTACAGCCATTTCTCATTGTCACCTCTTTTAAAAGACAATAGAAAATTATCCTCCTGCACAAATTGCAGCTCCTGTCCGGGAATTTTTGTGTCTTTCTGATAACTGAATTTAAATTCCTTAACCGGAAATAAACTTATCCTTTCTTTGCTCATGGAGTATGTTCCTTCCAGAAAATATTTGAATTTATGGTCCTTAAATCCATAAGCGATATAGGTTTCAAACAATAGTTTGGTACTGAATTCCGGGGTGGTCCTTCCTCCCGCTCGCAACCTAAAGCCTTCGACAGGATTGAAGCTGTAAAATGTATTCACCGGCCCGATTTCAACAGGACCTGCAACTTTATACCCGGCCAGCAAAATCGTAGCTATATCCATGATCCTTCTGAATGAGGGTAACTTCTGCAAGCTATCCATAGCTGTATAAACACCAGCTTCTGATTTAGTCAAGGTATCATGCCGAACTGCCAGCCAAAAGGAATCACTTTGCGGGGCAATATTTTCTTGTTCTTCAACCACATCCCCACTATAATCAGATTCCGGTCGAATCTTATTAAAATTAAAATTCCTGTATGAAATATTCTTTTGTCCAAATATTCCCATTTTGGCATTGGCAATTCCGAAATCTGCCATGATTTCATCTTTTTCAAGAATGTATCCCAATGTATCGGCCTTGACAAATCGCTGACGAATCAATAATTCCTTTACCCAGTTTAAGTTGATCTCTTTGTTCACTCCCATCTTCACTTCCTTAACAGCGTAGCTTCCATTCTTCGTGATGAACAATTCCCCTTGAAATAAATAATCGGTGCGGTTTCTGGGATAAAAGGCGAGTTGAAAACAAGAGTCTTCATCAATCAAAACTGTATCTTTAATATAAAACCTGTAAAAACTTGGCGATAAATTTGCAATTGGACTCAGGAACAAATTGCCAAAGAGTGGAATATTACTTTCGTAAATATCGATATCCTGATACAGGTACTGGAAGTATTCGGCCAGAGAATTATCATCGATAAACTGACTAAAATTCACAAACCGTTCTCCTTTACTGATCTCCTTAATCGCTTTGGGATCTTTTCTGTAATAAACATCCCAGATGTTTTCTTTGAGGTAAACAGGGAGTAAAGGCTTTCCGTTCATTTTCGAAGAATCCAGATTATCAAAAACAAACTGAAAATTCTTGAATATTTTTTTATTTCTGAATTTTTCCGACACATTACTCAAAGCGAATTCAAGCTTTTGATACTTCTCGTATTCATAAAAATTGAAATTCGATTTTTTGTTATACTTTTTATGTTCGATTACTTTTTCAATCAATTCGACAGCCGGATTATTTTTCTTTGAGTACTTCTGTTTTCCAGACTTTACAACAACTTCCTTCAATGAGCTGGTGACTGGTTTTAGCTGAAAATGAATAACTTGTGATTCTCCATATTTTACCGGGATTATTCTGGTTTCATATCCCACGTATCGTGCCTCGAGATTTAAATATTTCTTGGAGGTTTCTAATGAGTACAGTCCGTCAAAATCTGTATTCGTACCTGTCGTTGTATTGGAAAAAAGCACATTTGCAAATGGAAGCGGTTCTTTCGTAACGGCATCTATAACATGCCCCTTAATGATGGTACGTTGAGCAAAACCCACATTTGCTACCATCCACAGGAATAATAACAACAGAGGCAATTTAAATGCTGAAGTAAAACTTATATTTAATACCAAGGCTGATCAGTATTTTATTTCTGGCTATTCGAGATCAAAGCTCAAGTCGATTATTTCTCAAAGGTACAAATCCAACTTTTGCACCACATTAAACAAACCTAAACTTTGAAAGTTGAAAATCAAGTTAAATAAAACATACACCTAAGCCCGGTTTCAAAATACCCCTAAAAATATCGATAATCGGAGTATGATATTGGTATAAAAACCCGCGATGAGATCATCTGCCATGATCCCCCAACCATCTTTGAGTTTTTCGCCATGCCTGATCCCCAAAGGCTTGAAAATATCCAACAACCTGAATAGAATAAATCCCGCAAGAACTTCGGGCCAGTTCAGAGGAATTCCGGCCATACTGAGAAACATCCCCGCCACTTCATCAATGACCACTTTCTGCGGATCCTTACCCCATAACACGACCAATTTCGAAGATGCCCATATTCCTGCTATACAAATTAAAGCCACCAATACCGCAAATTCCAGCTTCCCCATCATACGATCGGGAAATATCCACATCAGAAGAAGTATACTCACTCCGGCTGCAATGCTTCCTGCCCCTTTTCCGATATAACCTATCCCAAAGAAGCTGGCTATACATTTTTCAATAAACATTTAAAGAGATTCCATCAGGTCTTCGTAGTAATCCAGACCCAGGTGAGTAATCAGGTCCTCCCCCATCAGGTATCTGAGGGTATTTTGGAGTTTGATCAATTGCTTAAAAATATCGTGCTCGTGTTTCAAGCCTTCTTTTACCTGCGGTGATTTATAATAAAACGACAACCACTCCTGAATTCCCTTCATTTGAGCCCGCTGGGCCAGGTCCATAAAAAGGGCGAGATCCAACACGATGGGTGCTGCCAAAATGGAATCCCTGCATAAAAAATTGATTTTGATTTGCATAGGATATCCCATCCATCCAAAAATATCAATATTGTCCCAGCTTTCCTTGTTGTCACCTCTGGGTGGATAATAATTGATTCTGACCTTATGATACATTTCGCCATACAAATCGGGATTGGACTGCGGATCAAAAATCTCTTCCAAAACGCTTAATTTAGAAACCTCCTTGGTTTTAAAATTCTCAGGGTCATCCAATACTTTACCGTCCCGGTTCCCAAGTATGTTGGTCGAAAACCAACCCGAAACCCCAATGGCCCGAGAGTACAGACCCGGCGCCACAATGGTCTTCATCAGCGTCTGACCGGTTTTAAAATCTTTACCTGAAATTGGGGTATTAGTTTGATGAGCGAGTTCTAATAATGCCGGAATATCACAGGTCAGATTAGGTGCTCCATTTGCAAAAGGTATGGATAATTTCAATGCGGCATAAGCATAGATCATGCTCGGAGAAATCCTAGGATCATTGTTCAAAAGCCCTTGCTCAAAAGATTTCAGGCTCATATGAACCTCGGAGGGTTCCACGTACTTTTCCGTAGAAGCACACCAGACGATGACTGCTCTGGAACAGCCATTCACCTGCATAAAATTTTTAATATCTTCCATGAGCATCGAAGCCAGGGCCATTTTTGTATCGGCTGTCTTGACGTTAGGACCATCGATGTTTTTCACATAGGTCTTATCAAAAACAGCGGGCATGGGTTTAATTTTCTCCAGTTCTTTCTTTAATGGCTCCAAATGTTTGGATTCCAGCACTTGCGCTGTTAAACAAGCCTCGTACATATTGTCTTCGAAGATATCCCATCCACCAAACACGAGGTCCTCAAGTCTTGCCAAAGGGACAAAATCCCGTATCATGGGATTTCTGTTTTCGGTTCTCTTACCGAGTCTGATCGTACTCATTTGGGTCAGAGAGCCTATGGGAAGCGCAATTTTTTTCTTAACTGCTTCAATACCAGCTATAAATGTTGTGGCAACAGCTCCCATGCCGGGAGTCAATATTGCAAGTTTTCCGGTAGCTGGGGCCGGTTTTTGAATGGAACTTTGATTCGATTGCATCGGATTTTTAATTTATTGACTACAACCAGCCTACGCGCTGGTACCAACGGATTGTTTCTTCCAGGCCTTTACGAAGATCGTATTGTGGTGCAAATTTAAAATCTCTGGCCAATTCCGATGTATCACATGCCCAACTTGGGGCCAATATTTCGTGTAGCTTGTCTCTGTTTAGCAAAGGAGGCTTTTTTAAGAACCGATGAATAAATTCACTTGCAACAGCCATAGTATATCCTATACCAACAGGTAAGCAGATGCGTCTTGGTCGGGAACTTAAGATTTGTGCAGCTTCATTTCCAAAATCCATTTTGTCGTAAATGCGACCATCTGAAACCAGGTACTTCTTTCTATTCACATCCGATTCCAGGGCATAAATGACAAGCTCTGCTAAATCTTCGATGTAAATAAAGCTAAGGTTTTGAGGAGACTTTCCAATGTAAATCTCCCAGCCTTTCTTCAGTAATTTAATCATTTCAAAAAAATCCCTTTCCCTTGGACCATAAACTCCGGTAGGTCTGAAGAAAATATAATTTAAAGCCTTCATCTCACTCAATTGTTTTTCAGCGAGTAATTTACTTTTGCCATAATGCGATTCGGGATTCTCTGCCATTTGGTTATTTAAAACTACCGTGTGGTCTTTACCAGGCCCCAGGGCAGCAAGGCTGCTTATAAATACGAATTTGCGTATAGGGTGACCGCACTCTACTGCAGCTTCGCCCATTAACTTACTCGCATGCGCATTCACTGCAAAATAGTCCTGAGGATTTTTTGTTTTGGTAATTCCCGCATTGTGTATGATGTATTCAATTTGGTTATTACGCAAGATATCCAGCATGGCCATTTTATCAAACAAACTGCATTCATGGCATTGCACAGATTTCCCTTGCAGGGTACTCAAATCGCTATTTTTTCTGATCGTGATATGAACATCAAACCCTTTTTCCAGCGCTTTATCTACCAAATGAGAACCCACAAATCCGGTAGCCCCTGTGATCAACAATGACTTCATAAAAGTAAATGTACAAACACTATCGATCATTCGTTCAATGTGTTTGAATGGCCTAAAAAATAACTGCTTTAAGATTGAAATTGCTCCGACTGGTTTGGATCGCGTAAATTGCGACACATAGACAGACAGGAAAATTTTATGGAGTACAGAAAATTAGGAAAATCAGGTTTACAGATCAGTGCATTGTCGTTAGGCAGCTGGGTGACTTTTGACAGGCAGGTCGATGAAGCGCATGCCACCAAATTGATGGATTAAGCCTACAACCAGGGCATCAACTTTTTTGACAATGCAGAAGTTTACGCGCACGGACAATCCGAAATCATTATGGGAAGAGTGCTTCGAAATCTGGGATGGGACCGAAGCAGCTATCTCGTTTCCAGCAAAGCATTTTTTGGCCGGGGCGACAAGCGGCCAAACATGACCGGATTAAGCCGCAAACATTTGACAGAAGCTTGTCACGAAGCTCTTCTCAGGCTTCAACTCTCTTATCTGGATCTATTTTTTGCACACAGGCCCGATAAAAACACGCCGATGGAAGAAACAGTGTGGACCATGCACCAACTCATTCAGCAGGGCAAAATATTGTACTGGGGCACATCTGAGTGGTCAGCACAGGAAATTATGGAAGCACACATGGTTGCCCGCGAAAACCATTTGATCGGACCTGTGATGGAACAGCCGCAATACAACATGCTGACCCGTTATAAAATGGAAGTGGAATTATCCCAGATCTTCAAAACCGTCGGGCTGGGAACTACCATTTGGTCGCCTCTGGCATCGGGAATTCTTTCAGGCAAATATCTGAACAACCAAATTCCCTCTGGTTCGAGATTCGACCTTCCCGAATATACCTGGCTTAAGGAAAAGAATTTAACTGAAGAAAATTTAGAGATTGTCCGGCAACTTCAGAAATTGGTCTCTGATGCTTCAATGACGATGGCACAATTGGCTATAGGTTGGTGTTTGATGAATTCAAACGTATCCACGGTGATTCTGGGCGCAACCCAGATCTCACAGTTAGAAGAAAATCTCAAATCCTTAGACCACATGAGTTTTTTCGACAGTCCTCAGATGGAAAAAATTGAATCCATACTGCACAACAAACCAAAGGCGCCAACTTATTGATTAATCTGTTAATTTTGTAAAAATTACTTCCTATGTCAAAGTTTCTCGTCGGGTTCTTTATAATTTTTTCAAGCCAACTGTTTTTAAATGCACAGTGCGATTATTCGAGAAACCAATATTCATTTAAAGTTGAGAAAGGTATTTTTTACGGAGTTGTGCCCGATTACAGGGGAATCATGGATTCCTTATTTTTAGATGTCTATTCTCCGGTTGGATCTCCTGAGCTCACGAAACCGCTTATTATTTGGGCTTTCGGAGGTGGATTCTTTCAAGGGAAACGGGAAGATTTTGCATCCATTTGCGAAGAAATGGCAAAACGAGGAATTATTTCAGCAACCATAGACTACAGGTTGGGTTTTGATGGGCCTGGATTGGGTCTTAATCCTCCATTTGCGTTTGATGCCGCAGAAGTTCTTCGTGCAGGATACAGAGGCGTTACAGATATGAAAGGAGCAATTCGCTTTCTCAAGGGAAAATCTTCTGATTACGAAATTGATCTGGACAGGATCTGGCTGGGTGGAGCCAGCGCCGGAGCCATGGTTGCGCTCAATGCCGCATTTTTAAATAAAGATTCAGAAAAACCCAAAGAAACTGGCGCCATCAGCCCAGCCAATGCAAAACAAAGACCCGACCTCGGACCCGTTGAAGGAACATTAAATTTAAACGGGCATAACACAGAAGTCCAGGGCGTATTCAATATATTCGGGGCACTACTCGACACGCTTGCAGTGGATGCTACAGATCGCATAGCAGTCATTTCCTATCACCAAACAAACGATCCTATTGTACCCTGCGTTGCCAACACCCCTTATTATCCGATTCCATTGATTTCCCAAAATTATCCTGTTGTTTATGGCAGTTGTGTAATTACTGAGCGTTTTAAATATCTTGGCATTCCGGAAACGCATTGGGAAACCTGGATTTACCCCGGTACGGAGCATGCTGTACACAATCAAAATGCCGTACTTGATTTTATGATCGAAAATGCCAAACCCTTTTTATGTAAAAACATTACAGCTCAAAACAACGAAACCCAAAGTTCACTCTACCTGTTGCCAAATCCGGCAGGCGAGACCATCCAAATTCCTGATCTGAAAAATTCGGCTGAATACAAAATCATGAACATGTCCGGGCATATTATGGCAAAAGGTTTGATCAAACGAAATGCTGCTATCGATGTAACAGAATTACCTTCCGGATTGTATATTTTGGAATTGCGGCAAAAGAATACAACCACCCTATTGAAGTGGATAAAATCCTAACATTCGTTAGTTCCATATACCATGTATGACATTTGCATCATAGGTGCCGGGATTATTGGCACTTCCACAGCTTATCAACTCTTGCAAAAAAATCCAGACCTGAAAATCCTGGTTCTCGAAAAAGAAAATTCCCCCGCTTACCACCAGACAGGTCACAATTCAGGCGTCATCCACTCTGGTATTTATTATAAACCAGGATCGTATAAGGCCAAAAACTGCCTGCTGGGCTACCAAATGTTGCTTGAATTCTGCGACCAGCATGAAATTGAATATAAAAAAATTGGAAAACTCATCGTCGCCAGTCAGAAAAGTGAAATTCCTAAACTGGAAGCTATTTATCAAAATGGCATTGCAAACGGTTTATCCAATTTGCAACTTCTCAATAGCGACCAGGTAAAAGAATCTGAACCCAATGTTACTGCAATCCAGGCAATTCATGTGCCTCAGGCAGCCATCGTAAATTACAAGTCGGTAGTTGAGAAAATAATTCAACTTTCAGCCCGGTTAGGCATGCATATCTTGTACTCAAAAGAAGTCTGTACTATTGATAATTCTTCGTCGGGTATAAAAATATTTTGCCAGGATGAGAGTGTATATAGTGCTCGTTTTCTCATCAATTGCGCAGGCCTGCAAAGTGACCGGATTACGAGACTCAGCGGAATAAAATTGCCTTATCGCATCATCCCTTTTAAAGGAATGTACTACAAATTAACAGAGCATAAAAAAGACATCGTTCAAAAATTAATTTACCCGGTACCTGATCCCAGATTCCCTTTCCTCGGAATTCACTACACCAGGCTAATGAATGGAGATCAGACTTTGGGGCCCAACGCGATACTCTCTCTCGATCGCGAAGGATACGAACCAGCGTCTTACAATGCTAAAGACATTTCAGAAATTTTAAAATTTCCGGGTTTTTGGAAACTCATTTTTAAATACTGGAAAACAGGACTCGGTGAATACCGCAGAAATTACTCCAAATCTTATTTTGCAAAAAAAGCTTCCGAAATGACCCCCGGAATTGAAGCATCAGACTTGGTCTATGCTGGTTCAGGCATTCGGGCACAACTCGTCGATTCTTCCGGTGGGCTGGTAGATGATTTTGTAAATATCCGGAATCACAACATGATTCACATTTGCAATGCACCGTCTCCGGCTGCTACTGCAGGACTTGCTATTGGTAAACAGATCAGCGAATCGTACTTCAAGGATAGATAAAACTATTGCTTAAAATTCATGATTCCAAAATAGCCCATTCCTGGTTAAAAAGATGGCATCAGGCATTGAAATCCGCAACTTAAGAATTCCTGTGAAAAGCAATAAAACGGCAGTAAAGCCATATATAAAAATTCATTACTCTACCCTTCATCCTTAGGCATTGTTATCTTTGCAGCCCTGACAATGAATGCTAAAAAGAATTCCGGTTTCAGAGTCCATTGTGATGGACAATCCTTCGATTTTGACATGGATCACACCAATTTATGTGATCTGCATAGTCTGGTAAATAATAAATACCAGTTACGAATCGAAAATTCACATTTCAATGCCCAATTATTAGAGTCTGACCCCCAAAATGGGATTATCAAGCTCAAAATTGGACGTAAGAAAAAGGTCATCAGAATTGAAAATCCACTTGCTCAGCTCATTGGAGAATTGGGATTCAACAAAACGCATTCCATGTATGACGATGCGTTGGTGGCCCCAATGCCTGGTCTGGTGCTCGATATATTGGTAAAACCCGGCCAAAAAATTGAAAAGGGCGATCATTTAATCACACTGGAAGCCATGAAAATGGAGAACATTTTGCGATCTCAACACTCCGGAATTGTCAGAGAAATTTCAGTTGAAAAATCTGATAAAGTTGAAAAAAATCAAACTTTGATCCTATTTGAATCGTCCGAGGATGCCCATTGATGAGATAAACTGGCCGCAACAAACGAAAAAGAGCTGGTTAAACCAGGTCCTTCAAGATAATCCATCTGTTGAGAATTTACTGAACGGTTTCAACGATCTCAATGCTATTCATCGCGATCCATTCTCATTTTATACAGATCTGCCCGTTGATTCAAAATTAAACATCGCATCACTTATGCCTGAAAAATGGCATCCGGGAACCTTGATAAATCTGGTCAATCTTGAACGTGCACAGAATCATTTGTCTTTGGCGTTGGATAACGGCGTCGAATATCTGGTGTTCAATGTGATTGAAAATCTGGATGCTGTTCAATTGGCATGGTTGTTTCAAAATGTGAGATTTGATTACTTTCAGTCCAGTTGGATTTTTCCCGACAAATTTGAGACCTATAAGCATCTACATACATTCCTCAAAAGCGAATTGAAATCATCCCAACGATTTATTAGCAATACGCAGAATATTTTTTCTTCCGGGATATTTGACAATGCACAATTTTCAATCTCCGATTTAAAATTAAGCCCGGCAAGCACCATTTTGTTAAATGCAATCAAATTGATATCGGTAGATTTAGGCCACGTAAAAAGTTTGACATTCAAATTTTATCTTCAGGATGATTTCATATTAAACATTGCTTTTCTGCGCGCCTTCCGGATTGTTGTCAAAAATATTGTTGATTTATTTGAAATTGATATTGATTATAAATTTGAAGGGAGAATAAATTCTTCATGCTTTAGCGATAACCAACATTATAATCTCATCGTTGCAAGCTCTATTTCAACATCTGCCATTCTGGGTGGAGTGGATTATTTGATTCCGGAACTGCCCTTTGAAAATGAAATGGATGTGGAATTGAAATGGAAAAAAACCAGCATCCATTTGCAACATATTCTGATACAGGAATCTAAACTAAATGGTTTAAGAGATCCTCTCGCAGGTTCCTACCATATAGATGATTTAACGGTGAAATATGCAAATGCCATATGGTCAACGCTGCAAAAAAAAATCAAGAATGATTCGTAAAATACTGATAGCAAACCGGGGAGAAATTGCAGTAAGGATTATTAAAACTGCAAAAAAAATGGGCATCAAAACCGTTGCGGTGTTCAGCGATGCCGATACACATGCATTACACACCCAACTCGCAGATGAAGCTTACCTGATTGGCGAAGCAGCTTCAAGAGATTCCTATCTGAGGATGGATAGAATCGCCGATGTAACAAGAAAAAGCGGAGCAGACGCCATACATCCGGGTTATGGATTTCTTAGCGAGAATCCCGAATTTGCAAAAAAACTTGAAGTAGAAGGGATCCGTTTCATAGGCCCATCCGCGCATTCGATGTTGCAAATGGGATCCAAGATCAAGGCCAAGCAACTTGCCAGAAAACTTAATGTGCCTCTGGTACCAGGTACTGACGAACCCATAAAAGATATAACATCAGCAAAAAAAATAGCAGAACAAACCGGATATCCTTTATTAATTAAAGCTTCTGCAGGAGGCGGAGGAAAAGGCATGAGGCTGGTCACCAAACCAGAAGATCTGGAAACACAATTAAAATCAGCTTCCAGTGAAGCCCTCGCTTCTTTTGGAGATGGCGCGGTCTTTATTGAAAAACAAATTCTAAGTCCCAGACATATTGAAATTCAAATTCTCACAGATCAATATGGAAATGGTGTTTATCTCTTCGAACGGGAATGCAGTATACAAAGACGACATCAAAAAATCATAGAAGAAGCACCATCGACTTGTCTTGATCCAATTCTCAGAGATAAGATGGGCACAGATGCCTTAAAGCTGGCATTGGCTTGTGGGTATGTTGGGGCCGGAACCGTTGAATTTCTGGTCGATGAAAACTTGCACTATTATTTCCTGGAAATGAATACCCGCTTACAGGTAGAGCATCCGGTAACCGAGATGATCACCGGATTGGATCTTGTGCAATTGCAGATTGAAATTGCAGAAGGAAAGACCCTTCCCTTTAAGCAATCTGATCTTCAGATCCATGGGCACAGCATTGAACTCAGAATTTGCGCAGAAGATCCACTCAATAATTTCCTTCCTTCCATCGGACAACTCCGAACTTACCAAATTCCAATGGGAGAAGGGATCCGGGTAGATCACGGATACCTGGAAGGCATGGAAATACCGCTGCATTATGATCCGCTGATCGCGAAACTCATTGTACACGCTAAAAATCGCAAAGAAGCCATACACAAACTAAAAACAGCAATTGAAAGTTACGAAATTGATGGCATCGAAACCACCCTCGATTATGGCACATTTGTATTGAACCATCCTGAATTTATTTCGGGGAATTTCGACACCTCGTTTGTTGCCAAAAACACGGATCAGTTTTTATCATTCATTAAAGATGATTGCGACAACGAAGCATACGCCATGATGGGCTTAAAAATCTATCTGGAAGAAATTAATAAAATTACGATTTCACCAACCAAGACTAAAAATTGGTATTCTCAAAGGAAAGAACTCTGAAGTCAAAATGCTTGAGCTAAAAAAAATATTAAGCAGGACTCTCCAAACGGATTTTGAAAATAAAATTCCGCAAGAACAGTTGTTCGTATCCGCAGAATCCATCCCGATATATGCTTTTGCCAGGGAGGTCGAATCAGACCCTCAGCATAAATTTTTTGTGTCGGGTATCCCCCCTTATCTCCGCGGACCCTATGCAAGCATGTATGTCAATCAACCCTGGACAATCAGGCAGTATGCAGGCTTTTCTAATGCAAAAGAAAGCAATCTATTTTACAGACGAAATCTCGCTGCCGGACAGAAGGGCTTATCTGTAGCTTTTGATCTGGCAACACACCGTGGGTATGATTCAGACCACCCCAGGGTAAGTGGAGATGTAGGCAAAGCGGGAGTTGCCATCGATTCCATTGAGGACATGAAAGTTTTATTCGATGGAATTCCATTAGGCGAAATTTCTGTTTCCATGACCATGAATGGTGCTGTAATTCCCATCATGGCCTTCTATATAGCCACAGCTTTGGAACAGGGAGTTGAACTCGGGAAATTAAGCGGCACCATCCAGAATGATATTCTCAAAGAATTCATGGTCCGCAATACCTATATCTATCCTCCTGAAGCATCCTTGCGCATCATAGGTGATATTTTTTCATATTGCTCCAGGCATATGCCAAAATTCAACTGCATTAGTGTTAGTGGTTACCATATGCAGGAAGCGGGTGCGGGAGCAGACATCGAATTAGCCTTTACCCTGGCAGACGGTCTTGAATATGTTCGGACCGGTATGGCAGCCGGTTTGGATGTCGACGACTTTGCACCCCGGATTTCTTTTTTTTGGGGAATTGGAATGAATTTCTTTATGGAAATTGCCAAAATGCGTGCAGCACGTAGGCTTTGGTCTGAGCTTATCGCTGAATTGCAACCAAAAAATCCAAAATCGCTGGCTTTAAGAACTCATTGCCAGACTTCCGGATGGAGCCTGACCGCTCAAGATCCATTGAATAATATTTCCAGAACAACCATTGAAGCTTTATCTGCAATTCTGGGAGGAACGCAATCATTGCACACCAATTCACTGGACGAAGCCATTGCGCTGCCTACGGTTTTTTCAGCAAAAATCGCCAGAGATACACAAATATACCTTCAGTCAAAAACGCTCCTGACTAAAGCTGTGGATGCTTTTGGCGGATCGTATTATGTCGAATATCTCACAACACAATTGTACCATCGGGCGAAAATCCTGATACGCGAAATCGAAGAGGAAGGAGGCATCACCAAGGCCATTATGAAGGGCCTTCCAAAAATGAGGATTGAAGCTGCGGCTGCAAAAAAACAGGCGGCAATCGATTCTGGAAAAGAACAAATCATTGGTGTCAATGTATTTCGCTCTGAAAGCAAAATGGACTTTGATATACTCGAAATAGATACCGATTTGGTAAAGAAGGAACAATTGGCACGACTGGAACAAATCAAAAAAACAAGGGATGCGTCTCGCGTTGAATTAACTTTGCAACAACTCGAAGATGTTGCCCGCAATCAGCAAGGCAATATTCTCGAAAAAGCAATTGAAGCGGCCAAAGCCCGTGCAACTCTGGGTGAAATCAGTTATGCTCTGGAAAAGGTTTTTGGCAGGTATGTTGCACAAACGAAAATAGCTACCGGCGTGTACCTCAGAAATTTTGCCAATACAGAAATCATCGATAAGGTGAGATCCCTCTCAGATAAATTTACAGACCTGGATGGAAGACGGCCCCGAATTCTGGTAACCAAACTTGGGCAGGATGGGCATGACCGGGGTGCAAGAATCATCGCCACAGGTTTTGCCGATCTGGGTTTTGATGTCGATATGGGCCCTTTATTTCAAACACCCCCGGAAGCCGCAAAACAGGCTATTGAAAACGATGTTCACATCATTGGAATTTCAACACTTGCTGCTGGTCATAAAACGCTGCTCCCGGAATTGATCCAGTCATTGCGTGCTCAAAACGCATCAGACATCCTTGTTATAGTGGGTGGTGTCATCCCAGATGCAGACATTCCATTTTTACTGGAATCAGGTGTTTCTGCCGTATTTGGTCCCGGCACTTCAGTAACCGAAGCTGCCATGAAAACACTGGAAATTTTAATCTCAAAAAATTACCCTGGAGTCTAATTCTTCAGCTCAAAAAAGATTGCGCCAGTTCATTTGGTATATGCAGGTCCAGTATTTGCTCTTTGGAAATGAATAGTGTTCCGGTCTGAAAAAGAAAAACAGTTAATCTGTTCACCCCTGAGTTCCAAAAAGAATTTCGTTAATTTATAAACTTCCACTTCCTCTCAATTTCAAGGCAAACATTCACATTTAAAATCTCCATCGAAACAAGACGATGCTTCTCTTGAACATAAAAAAAAGCCTTCCCGAATGGGAAGGCTTTTTTTATTCATTTCTAAGCCTGAAGCTTATTTCAGTTTTGTCATTCTCTTTGTTGCTGTATGATCAGCAGCATCTAATTGATAGTACAATACTCCGCTGGCATTGATTTCATCTTTGTCTATGCGGATTGAATTCAATCCCTTCACTCCTTTGATATCGTAAACTCTGATCACCTTACCGGTTACATCGTAAATGGTAAGCAGCGCAGGAGCAGCATTTGGCAATCTGAAATTGATAACAGTTTCCACATCAAATGGGTTTGGTGAATTCTGATACAACTCAAATACTCCGCTTTCAACAACGCCGTTATCAGTGCGTACGCCTAATTCAACTCCTCTTTCTTCAAGTTTAGAATTGTAAGCCTCAGCATAGGTTACATCGCTGGTGATCGCCAGAAGTTCAGTGATGCTTGAATTCTTCAGAGCCTTAAATGTGATGGAGAACAATACTTCATCTGCTTCAAAGCTTTGAGCTTCTCTGTTGTTCCAGCTGGTAGTGATCTTTCCAGCATCGATATGAGCCATACCGAAGTTGGTTTCATCCAACTGAAGTACTCCGGATTCAAATTTCTCAAAGAACATGGCAGTATTGTCAAAATTCAGTGTGAACTGGTATCCGATGATTTCAGTGAAGTTGCTAGACTTGAATTCAACAGTATAGGACTCACCGGCTACTAATTTTCCGGTTTCAATTTCCAGATTCAAGCGTTCTTTAGTTCTGGTCGTTGATGCCGTCACATTATTAGCAATCGCATTACCCGTTACATCACCCATTTTAACTGCAACAAAGTCCTCGTTATGTGTAGATGCATCTGGCATCTGAATCATTTTTTCGCGAGGAGCATTATACGGTACAGATGGATTCGGGAATACATACTCTTTTGGTACAAATGTCCAGGATTGAACTTTTGTAAATTCTGAATTAACACCAAGGATCAGTTTTCTGATTTCAGTAACATCAGATGCTGTAATAGAAGCACTGCTGTTGACATCAGCTGCAATGATCTTATAGGGCGAATTCAGATATTCAATACTCAGAATATGTCTCTGGATCTTCACGATATCCGCGGTAGATACTCCATTTACATGATTATCGTTGCGCAGTGGTCTAACCAGATATTCAGAAGTCGGTCCATAGTTCAAATCACCAAACATGAAGTGTCCATCTTTCTTTGTGGTAACCTCACGCATCATTTGAGCACCAACATACATCTGAACATTTGCAGATTCTGTTTCATCTCCTTTTTCAGTAACCAGATCACCGGTAATACGTCCTTTCTTCAATCCGTCAGGACAGATATCCTGATTGTCCTGAACGATTACAACCGTTTTACAGTAATCTGTATTTCCTTCTTCGTCTTCAACCCACATTTGAACATCAACTACCAATTCGTCATTCGCACCAGCGGCAACAAAGTCAGAACAGCAGATAGTAATGCTGGTCTTCGTTGGATCACCGTCAAAGTAGAATGCTAAATCATCAGCATCTGTACAATTATCAAAGCTTCCTCTGTCGAGGTCTTTTGCCCAAATGGTCACACAACCGCTGGTTGGCATTGGAACAGTGATGACACCAGTCAAACAGTATGGAGTTGGAGCTTTGCAGTCCTTCACTTCAAACAATTGACAAGTAATACCCACGTTTCCGCAACCATCTTCAACATGCCAGCAGATGTTGTGAATACCTATTGGATAAGTACCGCTAGCGCTGAATGGATCATTTTCATTATCTGCATATGGATTGTCGTGGAACAATGGTGTACGACCGGCAGCGAATTCTTTACGGGTCAACGGACCAACTACGGCATCTTTACCGGAGTATGCTCCTTTTCCATCGTTGAAGAAATCGATTTTGTATTCGTAGAATAACCAGTCAAGCGGGCTACAGTTATCAGTTGCATCAGCAGTGATGTTGATATGTCCGTAGCAAACTCCATTCGTTTTCACAGCAGGCTCACAATCGCCAACAGTGATAGAAACTACAGGTTTATCAGTATCGGTTACTTTAATAATCTGTAAGTATTCCCATCTTCCATTTTCAGGATCAAGACTAGGATCATATTGACACCAGTCAATAACAACCCACTTACGAAGAACCTTGAAGCAAGCATCTGGCTCGATGGTGAACACTTCATCGAAATGTTCAATACTGATCAATGAACACAGATCGTCTGCTCCGTTTTCAACAGTAGGTCTACCCAACAGCGGATTATCCGGGCTTAAATCTGCACCACAACCAGCGATGGTTGTTGCCTGACCTGTACAGTTTCCTGGCCAGGTAATATCATCATCAGAGTCACAATTGTCCGCACGGTTGATGTAGAAAGGATCGCAGTCAACCACCCAGATAGTCTGAGTTGCAGTGACGCTGATACCGTTAGGTCCGCGAGCCACAACAGTTCTGGTCAATTGACCCTGACCGCATTCGCGATTGTCGTTTACACTGATGGTTGGATTGTTTCCACAATTGCTTAGAACATATCCGTCAAATCCCCATGTCAGTTCGTGTTTGCGATCAGCGTGTGCTGTGTCAAACAATTGCTGATAATATTCACAAGCACGGTTCCATGCCGGTGGATTTGAAGGTGGTGCACCAGGAACAAATCCAGGATAGCCAGTAATATCATTTCTTACGCAATAGTTATAACATACCAAATCGTTGGTTACCACTTTCTTTCTGTCGCTCAAATCTGTAACTACTCTACCGAATGTAGGATCTGTAGGATCGTCCAGTTTATCAACATCAAACCAGAACCAACAGCTTACTACGATATTTGGTGGTGCTACTACAGTAGGAACTCCTTTGTCCTGAACTTCGATTTCGATCATGCAATCGCTAAATCTACCAAACAGGTTACCCGTTTGGTTCATTCTTGCAGGTGAAATCGGTCCAGCACCTGGGTCTACATCAAATACTCTCAAGACCACCATTATTTTCTGGTTCACATCAGAACAGCAGAATTTAATATGATCATCGAAATAGATCTGATTTCCATCCAACACTGCATTGTCATCACCATTGATGCCGGCACAGTTGGTTCCGTTATCAGCCTGGTTCGCATTGCTACCGTTATTAGTGCTTCTCAGGTGCTCCATGCGGATCGCTTTGAAGAAAATATGCGGTTTGCAATTGTCGAACGATCCATCGTTGATGTCTTCGGCAAAAATCTTTCCGAAGTTTTCTCCAGGAGATTGATTTCCACTGATACCCACTACGATGTTGCGATCACAAACTGCAGTTGGAGGAGTATTATCAATAACATTTACTTTTATCACTTTCTCTGTCTTGTTACCACAAGCATCTTCAGCAGTAATTACTACCGGCCAGATACCTAATTTCATATTGATAACAATCCAGCTTCCGTCTGCCTGCTGAATAGCCGTACCTGTCCAGGTTCTGACAGAATATCTTACTGAATCAGCACAGTTGTCGGTAATCCATGGTGAAGGTACTTCCCAGGTTCCATCGCAGGTCCAAGGTCCTGTACCTACAACCACTGTATCCGGATAAAGAATTTTTGGTCCTTCCTGATCGAGTACTTTGATTACCTGGATCCATTCAACAGGATTGATACCTGCTGCAGGAGGTAAACACATATTGCGCACTTTCCAGTAACGAAGAATTTCATAACCGTTTTCACAGATATCGTAAACTTCATCGTCGTAGCGGATTGAAAGGTTACAATTCTTATTGTTTTCTGTCAATGGTGTACCGTTCAAATGAGGAGCTCCGGTTCCATGCCATTTAACAACCTGGTTTGGTCCCCAGCAAGCTCTGGCATTTCTCCAGTTTGGATGCTCGTCGTAATAGATGGCCGTTGGAGATGGATGACCATTATTCACTCCACCATCGATACAATTCCAGCCAAGTGTTTTTGGCAACCTGTCGCCGCTCAGATCTCGTGCAAATGGATCTACGATTGAAGGATCACCACCAGTTGCATACCAATAAGCACTATCGAGCAGATATCCATCAACACAATATGGCTGTGGAATGATATGAGGTGTCACATCTTTATTGTAAATCTTCGCATCGCAACTCAAAGCAGGAAGATCGAGATTGTCGTAATTTCTTGGCCAGCTGATTGAATTGAGATCAAATCCTCTGACCCAGATTGTTTGCTTACACTGTGAACTGTTGCCCAATTCATTAGTCACTGTAAATGTCCTGTGAATAATGAATACAAATGGGAAGTCACAATCTTTTGCTTTCTGGATGGTATCGTCGTAATGAACATCGTAATCAATGATACAGCTGGTAATTGTTGGATAACCTAATGCATCCGGATCCAATAATGAATTACAATCCACTGAAAGATCTGGAGGACAAGTAATTCTCGGTGTGGCTTTGTATTCAACGAATACTTTACTCCAGCATTTATTTCCAGTTACAGGATCAATAACAGTCACTTTGAAGTATCTGCCAATATCTGCAATAGTAAATATGGTGCTATGAGTTTGGCCAGTGATCCAATCCTGTACGATCAATTGGAAGTTGTCTTTACAACCGTATTTGATACCAGCCAACAATTCGTCTGCTGTGATCTCTCCGCGGCAATCCGGACCTAAAGAGAAGTTGATTTCATCAACGCAAGCAAGGTCATTACCACTTGGAGTTGCTTCAATTACTGTAATCGTCCACATACACATCGTGCTGTTTCCAGCTTTGTCAGTAGCAGTCGCCACTATTTTGTGGCTTCCGATACCCAATTGAGTATTCAATGGTGGATTTACATCTATTCTAACGGAATCGCAATTGTCGTCCGCCCAAAGTGCCGGATTGATTTCGAGGAAGGCAAAGCAGTCACCACCAGGAAGATTAATTGAATAATCTTTGGGGCAATTGGTAAATACAGGTGCCTGATTGTCTCTGATGGTTACACTGAATTCACATGAACCGGTATTTCCAGACATGTCAGTCAGGGTATAAACCACTCTTGTTGTACCCACTCCAAAGAACTGAGTAGTCTTTGTACCTCCTGCAACTCTTCCACCAGTTGGTACCACATGTAACGGACATCCCGGAACAGGTATTGGAATGTATTCGACATCCACAGTACCCATACAGCAGTTATCCATCACTGTTGGGTGGATCCACATAAAGTTGGCACCGCATTGGTCGAGATCGTTGTTGAATGTAGTATCTCCTTGAGCGTAGGCTCTTTGAGAGATCACGGTCAATCCCCAGCTGTTTAATGTAATGGTTGAAGGAGTCGGAGAATTGTTTTCGATTTCCAGTCTCCATGTACCAGCAGCTGATTTTGGACATAAACCTGCCAAAGCCTGATCTGGTCTGTAGTTATTACCTGCTGCCAGATTCGCACAAACTGCATTGGCAACCAATGTGGCATCCAGATCAGAAATTCTGCTTGCGATGAAATTGGTCGAACCATTACAAGTTCCGTCATTCCACAACCTGATCCGTGTTCCATCGGGATGGATCAAAGTAGCCTCTATGGTAGCAAAATTTGTAACACTCAGGTTTACATTTCTTACCCATACATCGATAATCTTCGTTGGAGGATTTACCGGTACGTTAAGCGTAAACAGGTAACAACCCGGGCCGCTGAATGTGCCTGTATTTCCATTTGGCAATAAAGTATCGTTTGTTGCACACATGGGTATTTCGAGATCGCTTACTCTTACATTGAAGCAACAAGTATCCTTTTGTGCAGCAATTGTCTGAACAGAAGTAGTCAAACCATTTGCTGGGAATACATATTGTTGTAAGATCGGATTCATACGGCCGATAGAAGCTGGTTCGCATGCTTCTGCAAGTCTCCAGTCGTCAGCAATATTGCGATCGAAAATGCACCATCTGTAGTAAGAACCTCTGTTGGTGTTGGTAACACTTGTTCCACTCCAGCCAGCAGCCGTCATTGGAGGTGTACCCAAGCCAACGATATTAAATCCATTTGTAGTCACTGCATCCACATTTCTCAAACCTAAATGGTTGAGCACGTATCCGCGAGGAGTACCAATGGTAGTTTCAGATAAATTCATGTTGAAGAAGAACTGAGCAGGATTGTCGGGGAAACCAGCGATGGCAGCACCAACGTGTAAGGTCAGTACACCACCAGAAGGAAGCACCGGTCCAGGCATATTAGGCAGGGTGTAAGTACCTACCAAAGTTCTGCCTTCAAAGATTTGTAATGACAAACAACTTACATCAATAGCTGATGGACCGAAGTTTGTAATTTCTATATAATCGCCATTGACATCAGCAGGTGAAATGAATGCCGGTACAGGGCTTGTAGCGCCTACCAGCGTTCCACCTAATTGTTGAGTCACTTCGGTGATCAGTAAGATGGGTTGATCCTGTACTGTATAACAAACTTTATTCAAGCCTTTCGGGAAGTTGCTACCGCTTGCATCGCGAATACCTTTCTTAATGGTATCACCTGCTTCGTTGGTTATATCATAGAGAACTGCAGTGTGAGGACAAACATCCGTAACTGAAGTCGGAGCCAATCCCTGAACGTTATTGGTACCACAAACTCCCGGTGTATTAACCAGATCGAAATCTCCAGGACAAGTAATGACTGGAACATCCCAGTAATCGTTGACCACAACTTTGATTGTACAAGTATCTCTGTTGTTGCAAAGATCTCTTGCTTCGTATTTCAATATGGTTGTTCCAACAGGGAATCTGTATTGCGTTGGATTTGGTCCATAGATCTGCGTAATCACAATGCTATCGGATTGAGTACAGTTATCTGTAGCAACCAATTTAGGCACCGTTACATAAGCATCGCAATGGTCTTTTTCTGCATTTTGAACGATCGGTGGAGGACAGTTCAGGAATCTAGGACGCTCGTTATCGACAATAGCGAAACGACCCACATCGCTGGTCACATTACCACAATCATCTATTGCAAAGAAAGTCACATCGATATACCTGGTATTGCTGCAACCCAACACCCAATTATTCACATCGTAATTATTGGAGTAATTGATCACATCACTACACTCATCTGTCGTAGAGAAATAAGCTCTTCTGTTCAACCAGCTGATCAGTTCATCATCATTATTACCTGAAAGATTAGCACAACTTAAAGTTGTATCTCTTGCAGGAGTAACCAATGTTGGCGGTCTGGTATCGCGAATGATAAAGGAAGCTTCTCTCGTTGAAGAATTACCAGAACAGTCAATTGCTGTAAATCTGTAAACAACACTATCGGTATTGCTGCAACGATCGTATTCGCGAACCTGGTCGTGTTCAAAACGAACAGTTCCATTACATGGATCACCCAAAATAATGCCTCTTCCGTTTATTGCCAACCATGCATTCAATTGAGCTACGTTACCTCTTCCATCGCACTCTACAATTTCATTGGTTGGATTAGCTACCCAAACCGGAGGTGTAGTATCGCGAACGATGAATTTAGCAATGGAAGCATTTGAGATGTTACCGCAAGAATCAAGGGCATTAAACATGTAAGTAAGTATGCGGTTTTGACCACATGTAACTTCCGTACGCATTAATGTCGTATCCCAAACAAATATTCCATCGGTCAGACGGTTGATATCATTTTGTAATGTTATAGTATTCAGGCGGTCGAGAATATTCCATCTCAGATTTCTTGCATTAGGTTGAGGTTGATGCCATCCGGAAGCAGTCATACCTCCAAACATTACCACGCCTGAACCCCATAAGGTCTGAGCAAATACAGGCCTGTTGGCACCGCCGTTTTCGCGGATCATCACCACCATGGTTGGAGGTCCAACGATTGCATGTGCATAGAAGTTGCCAGTATAATTGGTACCGGTTGGTTGGTAAGGGCCATTGAGAATTGCACCTGAAGCAACCACACTGTTAATCAGCGTACTCGCTTGATTATACAAGATCTGAACACCTCCAAAACCAAGATCAATATTTCCACCTTCATTAGGCGCAGCATTCAGGAATAAGCGACCTCCGCATGCTACCCATCCTTCAACTAAGGTTCTGTTAGCATTCACAAACGCGTTAAATTCATCTGCACTTCCATCGCTACCATCCAGATAAATAAACCTGTAATTCTGAGAGAATATAGTTCCGGCAGGAGCATTGAAATTGAATTGATCCCAATTGCCAGCACCGAATATTTGATTCATCGAAGTCGTATAATCATCATATCCGGGTCCTCCACCCCAGGGCAGAGAAGTTCCGGTTACAAATGCAGCTCTTGCACCCGCAATCGGACCACAGCTGACACCACTGCAAAGGTCTGTAGCTCTGGCACCACCGTGATTGGCGATCCATACTGCGAATTCACGAGTATTGCCCAATCCATCGCATTCAACAACTGTATCTTTTGCAGCAGATGTAATTTCAGGAGGAGTTCTATCTACCACCGCAACAGTTGCCTGTGCAGATGAACTGTTACCGCAGGCATCAATAGCCCAGAAAGTAACCAGCGCAGAACCCGTATTGCGGTTGCAACCTCCGGTCAAACCGTTGAAATTATTGATATAGCTTACAGAAGTGAAACAAGAGTCTAATGCAATTCCATCTCCGTTCGATCTTAACCAGGCAGAAACCTGAGAATAAGGATCGGTAGTATTGTCGCATTCAAATGTTGCGTTCACAGGTCTGACATTCCAGATTGGTGGTGTTTGATCGCGCACCTGCAGTGTAAATGTGAAACTTGTAGAATTTCCGCAACGGTCTCTTACCGTAAATGTAACAGGTACAGGAGCACCACAATAGTTATTGATGATACCATTGAAGTTGTTGCTCCACAGCAAGTATGGTGATCCGTCACAAGCATCGGTTGCTATTGCACCCGCATGGCTGTCAATCCATTGGTACACTCTTGCATAAACATCGTTACCGCATTCGATGACGAGATTGCCACCACCAGTAACCACAGGAGGTGTAACATCTCTGACAGTATAATTAGCATAACCAACAGTCGTATTTCCACAGAAATCTGTAGCTGTAAACTGGAACACATAAGTTCCGGTTCCCGGACTGCAGGAAGACTGTCTGTCGAATATTCTGCTGGTGACTGTAACCGCACCGCAATTATCAGTTGCACTTGCTCCGGCTGCCCATGCAGCCATGGAAGGAGTAAGGTTTGCCTGACAATCAACAACGATGTTTGCTGGTAAATTCAGAACCGGACGAACCGTATCTGTATAAATATTTAATGTATAAGAATTATTACATCCGTTTGGATCATCTACGATATAAGTCACAGCATAGACTCCGCAAGAAGTAGGAACAAATGTTCCGTTTCCGCCATTTCCGGGATTCGTAACACCTGCGCCGGTAAATGTACCGCCAGGAGTTACAGGAATTAAAGTCACTGCCTGGCCAACGCAAGGATTCGTCGGAGTAATTGTGAACGAAGCATTTAATAAGGTTCCATCGCGGATCACAATCAGCTCACAAGTCGTTTCAGAACAAATGATCTGTGGATTTCCAGGAGTTGCAGGATTAGGTCCGGTAGATGGCCCGCAAGCTGCAGTTGTTATGTTTTCAGTCATACACAACTGGAAGTTCAAACCACCAGGAGGCACAGGGCCGTTGATGGTAAATGCTCCGGTTGCTCCATTCAAGCTAATAGCAGGTAATACAGCCGGATTTGTAGCCCATGTTCTGCTTACTGTACCTGCAGGATCATAATTAGGACTGTTTACTAACGGAGTAAAGACTGTAACCGGGTCATTTGCAGACCAACAAATCTCATTCTGTACACTGAAGTTAGGTGTAGGCTGCTCTGAGATCTGCAGACAAGCTGATCCTTGAGCAAAACATCCACCTGAAGTAGCACCGGGGACGGTGGCCACGGTATATGTAAAGCAGTAACATCCTGCCTGTGTATAAACCAAATTGTTACCCATGATCTGTGCACCCGCTGGTGGAGTGTTGGCAAATGACCAGGTTCCACCTGCAGAAGTTGCAGTACTTGCAAACAATACAGACAATGGAATCACACCACCCGGTTCAACAACACAAGGAATTTGTTTATTGGCAAGTGTAGCATTCGCCAGAGGTGCAACAATGATATTTCTGGACATCACGTTGGTACATCCATCAGGTGAATTAACTGTATAAGTAACTACATGAGTTCCGACTCCGGCAGTAGCAGGACAGAACACATAATTTGGATGTGCACCGGAAACAGAAACACCTTGTCCGGTGAAAACACCGCCAGGAGTACCTGTAACTAATGCGTCCAGATCTACACAAGCTGCATCAACGCAAATCGGACCAAATCCAGTCCAGTTTGGAGAAGAAGCTGTAGTTGTATTTGTAACTGTAATTGTCTGACAATATTCCTTGCGACATTCAACAAATGAACAGTTTAAATTATCGTAATGCTCCTGCATGCAAATGGTTGCCGTACCTGCACCAACTATAGTTACCAATCCTCCTGCAGAAACTGTAGCCACAGCTGCATTGCTGGTGCTGAATCCGCGAAGGAATAAAGTAGTTTGTGGATGTGGTAATTGACTTTCGAGATACGTTGGAATAATGTTGTATGAAATGGTCGGAACTCCGGGAGCCCAGCAAATTTCATTAGGTAAAGTAAACTTAGGCGTAGGTTCTTCGCCAACGGTCAGGCGATATTGCATAGTCGAAACACAACCTGGAGTAGCTCCTGGCCAAGCCCTAACTGTATATTGAACAACATAGCAACCAGGATCCGTATAGATCAGGGTATTTACACCATTTATTGCTCCTGTAATACCACCACCCAATGCGTTGGCAGGAGTTGAGATCAATGACCATGTTCCGCCTCTTGTTGCCGCTGGGCACAAGAAAGTTTCCATGTCAAACGTACCCATGGTATAGTAAGACTCAATATTGACCGGAATGAAGAATTCGCTAGCATTTGCAAATCCGCCATAAGTCTGAGCAGATCCCAGTCTTCTGGTCGCACAAGCCAGGGTAAAGTCATCTTCAGGACAGATTGCATTCACTGGCGCGTAAACCTCAACATTATGGGTCATTACCGCTGTACAACCAGCACCATTGTTTACGGTGTAGGTGATAGCATGTGTGCCAGGACCTGCAGCTGCAGGACAGAATTGATAGTTAGGGTGTGCACCCTGAACAGAAACCCCTGTACCTGTGAAAACTCCTCCGGTATTTCCGGTGATCAATACATCCAAATCAATACAAGGATCTGTAGTACAGAACTGATATGGGTTCGGGCGTGTCCAGGATGGATTCACCTCCACATTGGTTTGAGTGATATTCAACAATTCGCAATGCGTTCTGGAACAGAAATTACTTGGTCCGGCAGCCCCGCAAGCTGCATATTCCAGCGTTTCAGTTAAACAGATGTTGAATACGCCTGCTCCCTGGATCGTAATTGTAGGCTCCTGAATATTATTCAAATTAAATGTTGGAATGGGTCCTGCACCAGAAACTAAGGTCGCAGACCACAAATACGTTCTGTCAGATGAACCATTACCATAGGTTTGGCCTGTATAATTAGTAGCCAAAGTCAAAGAGCCGGGAATTCCATCCCAACAAGCTTCTTCAGCTAAGTCAAATTCGGTTTGTGGTTCTTCATTGAGGATGAGAAATACGTCATCAGACATTTCAGCACAACCTCCGGTTGCCCCGGCGTAGGCTGCAGGTACAGTATATCTCAACTGATGACAACCCGGGCCAGCAACTAAAATTTCATTTCGAACACTTGAAACACCTGAAATTACAGACCAGGTTCCACCTCTGGTCGTATTGTTATCTAAATAGAGTTGGTTCAGATCAAAATAGATGAATGGACCTGCACCAAAATCAAAATCGAAACATCCTAAAGAACGGTCATTAACTAAAGATGCATTTCTCACTTCGTGAACTTCGATCAACTGGCATGAGAATTTCATACAAGTTCCTTCGCCGGTCATGACACAGATTAAATGATAACCCGGACCTGCAACAGATGGATTGAAAGTTCCTGATGGATCATTTCCTGGATTGTCTGTAACACCAGGGCCTGACCAGTATACCTCGGCATTAAAATCGGGAGAATCTTCATCTACGGAAGGATCCGGATTGTCCAATTGCAGAGTAATACTTGTAACATCTTCACAAGTATTTTGAGGAATGGTGAACGATGGGTCACTGGCCGCATAAACCACCATTTCGAGTGTATCCGTTTCGATGCACTCAACGGGCTCATCGACTCCGATTGTATAAATTACATAATGGGTTCCTTCTCCGGCAACTGATGCATCAAATGAGGCTGTAAGTCCATTTCCGTGATCAGTTACGCCAGGTCCTGTCCAAACACCTAATTCACCACAAACCTGAGCATCTCCATTATTTCTCAAGGTATAATCTACCGTGTCATTTGCACAATAGGTTTGCGGACCGGTTATGTCTGCATGTGGTTTCTGACTAATATTGATGATTCCTGTACATACGATATCTGCAGGACAACTTTCTACCCGGTATTCATATTCTAAAGTACCGCAACCGCCGTTATAAACGATTCCGGTAACCATATCTCCAACAACTACGTTAAATGCTGGATTGTTGGCAGTAATTCTTACCAATCCATTTCCAGCTTGAACGCCTGGGTTGGTTATTCCACTGGTAACACCTCCAATATATGAAGATCCACCACCGCCACTTGCACCCCAGCCTTGGCCATGATCTGTGGTTGATGTTCCACCACCACCACCGTAGTAGCCACCGCCACCACCGCCGCAGCCGTGAGCTTGCACTGCTGTTCCGCCGTTTCCTCCCTGGCCTAAACTACCATGAGTCGCTCCTCTGACCAGCAATCCGGCTAAACCGCCTGCTGCCTGTGTACCACCACCACCGCCAATAGAATTTATGAATGATCCTCCAGGATCTCCTGTAAGTCCACCACCATTTCCACCGTCGGAATTACAAGCTGCACCACCACCGCCGCCGGCAACCAGCACGCGATTTCCTAAAGCAACGCCTCCAACTCTAACGTCGGAAGCACCACCTCCACCACCACCATTGGCAACTTGGCCGGCATCATCAAATCCACCATTTCCACCGCCGTTAAATCCACCAGGCGCATTCATATCCACAGCATCATCTTCAGCTCCCTGACCTCCTACGTAAATATTTATAACCTGACCAGGAGTCACAGCCAAGGTTCCGGAAGCATAACCTCCAAGTCCACCGGTTCCACAGAATCCGCCCCAGCTTCCTTGTCCTCCCTGAGCACCATAGGCGTCAATTTGAATTTGGGTTACACCAGCTGGAACAACCCATTGTTGAACACCTCCTGTGTAGTTAAATTCCTCCATTACATTACCAGAAATGGCATTGACAGTAAACTTACCGCCGAGAATGGCATCTGATTCTAGGAGATCACTAAAGGATATAGTAGCACCAGGTTCCAAACAAGCAGAATAGGTCTGCAAAGTACAGGTACCCGGTACGTGATTATCTATCTCAATTAAAGTACAATAAATCTGCTCACAACGCTGATCTCCAACGCTGGCACAAACTGTATAAGTGCCGGGGCCAGGGAAGCCATCGCCGTCAGAATCATTGGGTGTAAACTCTCCAGTCACACCGGTATCATCAACTCCACCTCCAAACCATCTGACATTGTCCGGAGTTAATGGATTTCCTGAAAGATCATTGGGATCTATCAAATTAAGCACCAAAGGCCAGGTATCCGTTTCACAAAGGATTCCGGGATTTCTAATGCCTTGAACTGAGGATTGTGGAGCAGCTGCCTGGAAGATGCGTATTACCCTTCCTTCTGATACGGGTAGGCAAATTCCAGTTGGATCTGATAAAGTCAATTGAATTCCATAAGTACCAGCAGGAATATTCGTATTTAAAATTGGGAAGATGAAAGTACTTAGTGGCGAAATAATAGGTGCTCCGCCAATTAAAATATTATTGTTAGGACCCGGACCTACTGGAACAGTGAGTGACACGATGTAATCTTGACATCCATTCAGAATCAACCATCTTAGATTGAAAGGTTCGTCTTGACAATAATCAGAAGCAAGATCCCAGGATATTTTTGGACATTCCCTGATTGTAATCTGGATCACATCACTTGGATTCGTTCCGCTGCAATCATTATAAGTATAAGTTATAGTTGCAACTCCGCAACCACCGTCGTAACGAGCTGCATGAGAATTACCCGGACCTGGAGGAGGTAAAAGATTCAATGCCAGACCTGGGGTGTTAGAAATGGTCCAGCTGCCACCTTCCGGTGCAGATCCCAATAATAAGGTCTCCAGATCCAACAACTGGTCTGGACACCAGCAAATTCCGAAATCATCTATTAAGAATGGTGCTGCAAAAGTTTGCTCAACCTGAATCACGCGGGTTAACTCCACATGGCAATCTGCGTCACCTACCGTATAGGTTACTGCATAAGCACCAGGTGCCGGTGGATTGAAAATACCTCCGCCTGCATCACAACGACCGGCTGTGAGCTGGTCGCCACTCCATTCGCCGCAATCAACACCGGTGATATATGCACAAAGATCCAATGGCAATTGGCTCATACATACCGGACCCGGGTTGGTCCAATGCGCATCCATAGGATTGGCACGAATATATACATTACAAGCAGCTAATACACCGCTGACGTTACCGCTGCAATCTTCTGCCCATACATCTATAGGTTGGATGCCCAATTCGGTACAATCAAAGGTATCCATTGCATTGTGCTCGATCGGGTCGGGATCGCAATTGTCTTCAGCTACTGCTCTGCCGTCAAACCAATCGGTAGGAACGGTTGCAAATGTATACTGGCAAGTTGCCAGATTGATAGCCATATCAAAGGTATCCATAGGAACGGGACAAGTAATATCATCCGGAGCCATGAGATCCTGGATAGAAATCACGTCGGGACAAGTCAGTACAACAGGTCCGTTGCCGTTACAATCTGTATATGTAAATACCACATCGAACATGGCTATTGGCGGACAGGTCAAACCTGAAGCGTCAAATGGGCCCGGAGGTGGATCTTGAATAATGTCTGTTGGGTCGATGATCGGATCGCAGTTGTCAGCGAACAGTGAGCTGTTTCTGAAATCCGGAATCGTAACCATACAAGCTGCATCTGCGGTAAGAAGAACAGGTGCAGGACAATTGGCCGGTTGCGCAACCGGTGGAGTATTGTCTGTGATATTGATAAGGAAGGTACAACAATTAGGTGGCATGGTTGGGCTTGCACCTCCTGGATTAAGTGGTCCGTTACCAAAACAATCCTGTGCACAGATACGGATGGTTAAAGTTCTGTTGGAAGGGCAGCCGGCACCGGTAACTGTAGGAAAAGTGTTGTTTGGTGCTATTATAGGTGCAATCACCCTTTGGCTGTAAGTATAGCCGGGACCGCCACAAATATCCATGGAAGAAATGAAAGGCCTGAAATCCTCAACCGTATATTGACAAACTGCATTCCAGTTTCTCGCCTGATCGGGAACGCAAGTTGGAACCGGTGCCGTCAAATCTCTTAAGGTAACATTGATGGTACCAAGGTTGGATACATTTCCACAGGCATCGGTTGTCTGATAGGTTACAGGAAGAGTTTGCGGGCTGGTTGGACAAGTCAATGTCAAAGGAGCCCCGGATATCGTAATATTAGCCAACAGCGTTGCATCGTCTGTACAGTTGTCATCCACAACCCCATTACCAAGCGTTGCCCTGATCATGGCTTCGGTTACCTGGCAACCGGCAATGACGTCAATAGTTCTGTTGATTGGGTTATCGACAGTTGGATCCTCAGTATCTTGGATTCTAAAGATGTCATTTCCTATAATAGAACATAATATATTATCTGCCGGATCGAGTGGATCGCCCAGATAGAAATATACAGCAACAATCTGTACTGTAATATCTGCATCTGCACAAGTAGAAGTTCGCGGCAAATTCAATAAGGTTCCAGCCAAAGGAGCCTGATCGTAGGAAATCAAGACCCACCCAGGGTTGGTTGTAACTGACCACCTGCCTGGTGCCCCAATTAAATCTGGCACGGTTGCATTACAAGCTCCATTGAGCGTACCCAGGAATGGAAATGCACCCACAGGACCTGTCAAAGTACCTGCTGGCCCGGGAGCGCCTGCCGGACATGCTGGAATCTGAGAGTATCCCAAGGTTGACATGCAAATGGAGAGCACCAGGGCTAACAACCAACTGCAAGACCGGAATTGGAATGTAGAATCGTTTTTCATGAGATTAGATTTACTGTTCATTTTTAATTTTCTATTTGATGAGGTTTTCGACAAAAACGAGCTGGATGGCCGGAGGAATTTGTTCGACGTGCACCACACGCGTTTTGAAATTCCCGGAATTCAGTTCTTTATTGTTGAGATCAAGGTTTAACATTCTGTTGTGGAAAGTCCTGAAGGAAGGATTTGGTCCTTCAGCGACCGCAGCAAAGGCGGTATGCTTCTGGAAAAAACTCAAATGCTCCTGTGTGACCAGTTCCGGATAAATGAGGTTGTTGAAAATCACCTCATCCAAAGTTTTCAAGGCAGCATCAGAGGGAATCACCACCAGATACTTGAGGATGTCCATCCTCATAAATGAATTCAGGTATTTGCCGTCGTTGAGGAATTCCCCGTAGAGTTCATAACCTGCCTGTGCTTTTACCGCACTCACCATTTGCTTGTAAGTGGATTCGAGCTCCTCTTTGGCTACGTAAGTGCTTGTCGAAGTTTGCTGACCGGATACGGGTTTGGTGGCAGTCTGGGAATTTTGAGAATTATTGGCCTTATTGCCACACGCACAAGACACAAAACATATGGTTGCCGTGAGCACCATAAGTGTCCATGAAGTAGGTAAATGCAGACAGCAGTCTGCTAATGTTGTGCGTCTTTTCATCCTAGGTTCGGTTTTGTATGTCAGAAATTGCCACCAGGAATTAGTCCATTCCTAAGACAATCAATAACTTACAATCTTATGCTTCGTCAGGGATGGCTTCTACATCCCTAATAATACCTTGCAAATATAAGTGCTGGTTTCAATTCGTTACTACAGCCCTGCAAAAAAATTATATTTTTTTTTTACTAAAATATATATTAGCTGTATTTCAATTGATTATAAATTATATAATTCCAAATGTGTTAAATTAATGTTTTGGATACAGAGGCTTAACGGCCATCATATATAAAAAAAAAGGCGGATGTAACCGCCTTTTTTTATTTGCTTTATATATTATAAGAATATTAATTTGATCGCTGTAAAATCAGGGTTTGACTTCCGCTTGGTGTCTCGACATGACAAAAATATACCCCGGCAAATTCCAGATCCCTGCTTTCAATTCCAAGCACATTTCTTCCCTGCTGACCAAAACCGTTGAGAATTTTTACCACTTTTCCGGTTTGGGTAACCAGGCTGACCCTGTACATCCCTCCCTGTGCCATATTAAAATGGATCTGAGACTGATCTCTGAACGGGTTAGGATAAGCCCCCAGATACAGGTCGAAATCCTCATCCGTCGAATTGTGATTTAATTCCTGACTTACTCTTTCAAGCTTATTATAGCTGTCGGTCAAATCGCGTTGGTCTTTTAAAGGTGGTGCGCAGCCCTCGTCGTACTCCAGTAATATATTGAATATACAGCAATTGCCTGGCAAGGGTGCATTCAATGGCGGGTTGAGCGCACCGTTGCCACAAAGGTCTTGTGCACAAACCCGAACTTTTGCTAAACGCGGACCAGAGGCAAGATTGATCACCGGATATACATTATTACCATAGGCCCCCTTTGGAGGATTGGTAAGAGAAAGTATGCGCTGGCTGTAGATGATACAGGTAATGTCGCAATCTGCATCACAGGCTTCTATCACTGTAGGCTCCAGTGTAAAATTTTGGAATGGGTAATTGGGATCCGGCCAACAAACTGAAAAATCTGCAGGAGCTATTAAAACAGGAGCCGTTACATCTTTCACGTAGATACTCACCACTTCGGGATTGGATACATTTCCACAGGCATCTGTCGTTGTAAACGTATAACAATACACGCCTTCCGGATTGTAGGGGCAGGTCACCATAGGTTCTCCGGGCAGATAGCTGATACATTCAAATCCGCCGTATTCAACCTGAAGATTGGCCAACAAGGTAGCATCGCTGGTACAATTGTCGCTTACATGCGAAGCATTCACCAAAGCCAGCAACTGCAATTCTGTAATCTCGCAATCCACGTTTGCATTTAAGGTAAAGTTATTGGGTAAATTGATGACCGGAGGAACATTTTCATTAACGGTGACATCGATATCCTGCTCCTTTTCATTCCCACAGGCATCTACGATGTGAAATGTCCAGCATTGAATCCCTTCCGGGCATTCCGGATCCGGTGGTGGATTCTGTCCGCAAGGGGTCACCCAACTATTGGCTACCAGATAATCCTTGCTGGTGCAATTATCTTTTACATGTGCTTTCTTCAGCAATAACTTCACATCCACAGCATCGATGACACAATCGTTTGTGACATTGATGGTCATGTCGCCAAATCCAACGAAACTTGGCATGGTTTCATCGACCGCATCAAAGAAATCAGACAATACGATGCTGCACAAAATATCATCCTCGCTGTTGGTAGGATCTCCAAAGTAAAAAAAGATCGCTTCGATATACACTTCGATGTCGTCATTTGAACACACACTTCCACCAGGCATCGTAATCTGCTCACTTGATGAAGGTGCCTGGCTTACACTGATCAGATCAAAACCAGGTCCGGGTGATGCCACCCATCGGCTCAATAAATCAGGGACCAAAACTTTACAATTGTTTGAATTGATAGACACAGTAACAGGAGTGTTGTTGATCTGATCCAGGGTATTGCCAAGTCCGGGATCGCATGGCGGCAATTGAGCATGTGCCCAATTGAGCATGAACATGAATATGAAAACCAATAGGATTTTGAGGTTCAGGTGTAGTTTTAAACGTTTTTCCATAAGAAACAAAATTTGAGTGATTTTAACTTTAGACCCTGTAAATTTAATGCGCCAGGCATTAAATTCAAAGCTGTAAGACTGCAAATTAAAGATTAATTTTTTTGATTATATAAATTCAACACTTCCAATTGCAAACCAAGATCAAAGGCAGCACGAATGAACTCGATAAATATTTATCTCTTTGCGATTCTGAAAATAAATTTTATTGAATATCTGTTATCCTGGCCTGAATGGACCATTCCTCCGGAAAACGAATTTCAGAACAGGTAAATGAGTATTACCTGTCTACTCCGGAATATCATTTCCAATCTTTATTTTTCGTTAAGGACTCAGCGTCCTCTGATACTTAATAAAATAAGGCTTCATCCAAACGGAAGACATGCAATTTGGATCCCGCCATACCAGCTATTTTAAAAGCAGAGGTCCTTTTTAAATCAGGCATCGAAACACTATCCCGGCTAAACCTGAGACTTTGTCCGGACATGGCAGTAAAAGCATAACCAGCGAATGGTTTTATGGGTTGAGGCGAAGCATGATGAATGAAAAATTTCATTTGATAGCCCAAATGCATTCCGGAATCATCAGTCAGCATCAACCTTACTCTTTCCGGCATTTTCATAAATCCGGCATCTGTAATTGCCAGTATTCTGTAACCCTGTTTACCTGAATTCGCAAACAAATGTTTGCCTTTCATGCGACCTACCAAAGCCGCAAATTTGCTCAGGTCCTTTTGCGAAGAAAGATAAGCCTCCAGCTCTTCGATCAGGTTGTAGGAAGCCTGCTGTTTCTCCAGATCTTCCTGCGATGGAGGCGGCAGGGTATCGGGCATTACGCGCTTCTCGGCAGGTTTTGAAGCGGTCTTTGCATCCTGAACCTGTTCCTTTTTCATTTTACATGAAATGGGCAGGAGAAATAGAACAGAAACCATGCACAAAATTTTATAACGCGTTTTAATCATCATGTTTTGATTCATTTGAACCGCAAAGTTAGCGCTGTAAATTGAATCTCCATTTTTTCATCGGCAGCCAACAAGGTTTTAATTCACACGATATCCTCCAATTTGCTTTCTACCTTTGCAGTATGCACAAAGACAAATTCAACAAACTTCAAAACATTAAAGATAAAGCATTGGAAGGCGGAGGATGCGCACGAATCGAATCACAGCACAACAAGAAAAAGCTGACGGCCAGAGAGCGCATCGAACTGCTTTGCGATCCGGGTAGTTTTGAAGAAATGGGCATGCTGGTTACGCATCGGACTTCTGATTTTGGAATGCAGGAACAACTATTTTACGGCGACGGTGTGGTGACCGGTTACGGCAGCATCGACGGCCGATTGGTCTATCTGTATGCACAGGACTTCACCGTATTTGGAGGCTCTTTATCGGAAACCCACGCCGAAAAAATTTGTAAAATCATGGACATGGCCTTGAGAAATGGTGCCCCAGTGATTGGCTTGAACGATTCCGGTGGCGCCCGGATCCAGGAAGGCGTCAGGTCTCTGGCTGGTTATGCCGATATATTCTACCGGAATGTCCGGGCCTCGGGTGTCATTCCGCAGATTTCAGCGATCATGGGACCCTGTGCCGGCGGCGCGGTTTATTCCCCCGCGATTACCGACTTTGTACTCATGGTTGAGCACAGCAGTTATATGTTTGTGACCGGACCCAATGTGGTCAAAACGGTGACTAATCAGACGGTGAGCGCCGAAGAACTTGGAGGTGCCCATACGCATGCCACCAAATCCGGGGTCACGCAGCTAACCGCAGAAAACGATAAAGACTGTCTGATGAAAATCAGAAAACTGCTTTCCTATCTGCCTCAAAATTGCGAAGAAACCTGTCCGGATCGACCCTACACTTTTGGAGATGAAAGGAGACCTGTTTTAGACGAGATCATACCGGAACAGGCGTCCCAGCCTTACGACATGAAATCCCTGATCGAGGAATGCATTGACGAAGACAGCTTTTTTGAAATCCAGGAAGATTTTGCAGAAAATATTGTCGTCGGCTTTGGCAGGCTAGCCGGTCGAAGTATTGGAATTGTTGGAAATCAACCCATGAACCTGGCGGGTTGTCTCGACGTCAATGCATCTAAAAAAGCCGCACGCTTTGTTCGATTTTGCGATTGTTTCAACATTCCTATTTTGGTTTTTGAAGATGTACCCGGATTTTTGCCAGGAACCGACCAGGAATGGAATGGTGTGATCACCAACGGTGCCAAATTGTTGTATGCATTTAGCGAAGCAACGGTGCCCAGAGTGACTGTCATCACCCGAAAAGCTTATGGCGGCGCCTACGATGTGATGAACAGTAAACACATTGGTGCCGATTTCAATTTTGCCTGGCCCACGGCTGAGATTGCCGTAATGGGTGCTAAAGGTGCCAGTGAGATCATTTTTAAAAAAGAAATTGAATCCGCCGAGGATCCTTCATCCGCTCAATTGACGAAAGAGCAGGAATATGCAGAGAAATTTGCAAATCCTTACCATGCAGCTGCACGCGGTTTTGTCGACGATGTCATCCTTCCATCTGAAACCCGAATCAAACTGATCAAAGCTTTTGCCAGCCTTGAAACAAAAGTGGATAATCTTCCCAGAAAAAAACATGGCAACATTCCTCTCTGATAAACCATTGCCATATTGATCATCAATCAGGGTCCTCTTGAATTTTTAGCGTTCTGCCTAATGAGACGCAAACATCAGGAAGCGACCTGCATTGCCAAAACCACATATAGTTTTACCTGAAAATTCATTTCTAACTATCTTTGCCGCTTGCTGCATAATGCAGGCATACATCTATTTATATTTCATATTATGGTGCACTTGAATACGTTATTTTCTTTCGCCGGAACAGCTTTTAAAGTTCATTTCAAAACGGGTATTTCAATTTTACTGGTTTTTTCCGTTCTGTTATTTTCCTGTTCGAAAGATGCTCAGAAATCTTCCGGGTCTTCCCCGATGAAATTCGAAAAACTAACGAGCGTTCATACGGGTATTAAATTTAATAACGAGCTCAAAGAAACAGAAGAAGAAAATGTTTTGATCTACGATGGCTTTTATACCGGTGCCGGTGTAGCCATACTCGATATCAACAACGATGGACTTCAGGATGTATTTTTTGTTTCCAATCAAAATGCAGACAAACTTTATTTGAATAAAGGTCAATTTAAATTTGAAGATATTTCATCCCCGGCAGGTATTGAAGGTGGAAATGAATGGGGCGGCGGAGTGGCCATTGCAGATGTCAACAGCGATGGGTATGACGACATCTATGTTTGTTGTCACATGTACCTCGATCCGGACCGAAGAAGAAATAAATTGTACATCAACAATCAAAACAATACTTTTTCAGAACGCGCAAAAGAATATGGACTGGACGATCCTGGTTTTTCCATACACGCTGCTTTTTTTGATTACGACCTCGATGGCGATCTCGACCTTTATGTCGTAAACCAGCCTCCCAATCACAATGAAACCAGAAATCCAATCATGAGCAGAGGCATTCCTGATTTCCAGTATTCAGATCACTTGTATCGCAATGAAGGGCAAGGAAAATTTACGAACGTTACCGAATCTGCCGGTGTGCAAAATTTTGCTTTCGGATTGAGTGCAACGGTTGGCGATTTTTTCAATGATGGCTATCCGGATATCTACATTGCAAACGATTATGACTACGGTGATTTTTTATATGTAAACAATGGCAACGGAACTTTTAAAAATGTTTCGACACTTGCGTTGAAACACATCAGCAATTTCAGTATGGGTGCTGATGCCGCAGACATCAACAACGATGGCTGGCTCGATATTTTTGTAGCCGACATGACCCCGGAAGATCATTATCGCAACAAGACCAACATGGCCGCTATGAGTCCTGAAACATTTTGGAAGTTTGCAAATTCGGGACATAATTTTCAATACATGTTCAACACGCTTCAACTAAATCAAGGCAACGGTTTGTTCAGTGAGATCGGCTTAATGGCAGGTGTTGGAAAAACCGATTGGTCCTGGAGTGCATTTTTCACTGATTTTGATCTCGATGGATACAAAGACTTGTATGTTACAAATGGAATTCTGCGTGACATCAGAAACAGGGATTTCACGAGTTATGCTTTTGAAGCATTTGAAGATAAGTCCATACCCAGATTAGAAATTATTCAAAAAGGTCCGTCGATGCCCCTGAGCAATTACATGTATCACAACGACGGAAGTTTACACTTCGACAATGTTTCGGCAAAATGGGGACTCGAAGATAAATCCTTTTCACAAGGGTCGGCGTACGCCGATCTCGACAACGACGGCGATGTCGACCTCGTTGTCAACAATACTAACCAGGAAGCATTTGTCTATAAAAATCTTGCTGCAGATCAGAACAACGGAAATTATTTGCGCCTGCAACTCATTGGCGAACAAAAAAATCCGAGGTCCTTTGGAGCCAGAGTTCAATTGATTTACGACAACAACAAAATTCAACTTGCCGAATTATACAATACCAGAGGATACATGTCCTGTTCCGAACCTTTTCTCACATTTGGATTAGCTGAGGCCGATGAAATTGATTCTGTAATTGTACGTTGGCCCGGAGGAAAAACTACAACGCTCCAAAAAGTAAAAGCAAATAAAACACTACAATTAAAAGAGTCAGAGGCCACTTTGAAATTAACAGAGCAATTGATGCAACGCGTTCCTTTTATCCTCACCGAAGAAGTAAGCGAAAAGTGTTTTGACAAGATTGCGCATCGCGAAAATGAATACGACGATTACAAAAGAGAAGTCTTGATTCCTTACAAACAATCTACTTTAGGCCCTGCGCTTGAAACCGGCGATTTAAATCAGGATGGGTTGGATGATATATTCCTGAGTAATTCTTCTGGAACAACCTGTCAACTTTTATTGCAAACCGGAGGAGATAAATTTGTGCTCTCCGTTTCGCAACCCTGGGCTAAATATGGAGCGCAGGAAGTTACGGATGTAACTTTTTTCGATGCTGATAACGATGGCGACATCGATATTTACACCGTTAGCGGAAGCAATGAATTTCCGGAAGGTTCTCCATTGTATGCAGACCACCTCTATTTGAATGATGGCAATGCGAATTTTACGGATGCCACACAAAATTTACCTAAACTATTATTCAGCAAAAGTTGTGCAGAAGTTGCTGACATCGATGGGGATGGAGACCTGGATATTTTTCTGGGAGGACGTCTGGTTCCGGGAAAGTATGGACTTTCTGAAAGGAGCGCTATTCTTATCAACGACAAAGCTGTGTTTACAGACAGGACACAGCAGTGGTGCAGTAAGATGCTGGAACGGTTTGAATGTGTTACCAGTGCGTGTTTTACAGACATTGATCAGGATCTCGATGCAGATCTTGTTGTAGTCGGCGAGTGGAGCACTGTGCGCATATTTAAAAATGAATTAAACAAATATACCGAAGCCACAAATGAATTAAAAACAGACAGTTTATTTGGCTGGTGGAACATTGTAATTCCTGTTGATCTCAACAACGATGGTAAAACTGATCTGGTGTTGGGAAATCTGGGCTTAAACTCCAAGTTTAAAGCGAGTAAGGAAAAACCATTTTATTTGTACATCAATGACTTTGATAAAAACGGGACCTGGGATACTTATCTTGCATCGAAAAGCAAGGAAGGAAAATTATATCCCGTCAGAGGACGTCAGTGCTCTTCTGAGCAAATGCCGTTTATTCTCGATAAATTTAAAAACTACGACCAGTTTGCCAAAGCTTCCATCGAAGAAATATTGGAAGGCAAAATGGATGGAGCCACTAAAAAAATGGCGACCGAATTTAAAAGTATAATATTATACAATCATGGCAGTGAAGGTTTCAAAGCCTCCCCTTTGCCTGTGGAAGCCCAGCTCTCCACTCTGCAAAGTATGGCTTTTTACGATTTCAATCAAGATGGTATTTCTGATATTCTGGTTGCGGGTAATTATTACAACCGGGAAGTGGAAACAGCAAGAAATGATGCCAATGTCGGGCAAATTCTCTTAAATACTCCGCAAGGTAATTTCGTTCCGGTATCGAATGCCATGTCCGGCCTGAAATTGCAGCACGATTTGAGAGAAATGAGAATTGTAAGAGGAAAAAACAAATATTTTATTGTTGCTGCGAACAACCACAATTTACTTCAGGCTTTTCTGATCCGGTGACCCCACAATTTAAATGTATGGAATTAAACATTAAACAACAAGCCTTGTTATCTTATTTAAATTTGGAACTTTATTTTTAGTTTTATTAGCTTATATTTTTTTGAACAGAATTTTAAAATGGCTATCATAATTACAGAAGAGTGCATCAATTGCGGAGCTTGCGAACCCGAATGCCCTAACAATGCAATATACGAAGGCGGTATTGAGTGGGCGATGTCTGATGGCACAAAATTGAAAGGCAACTATACTCTGGAAGACGGCACTTTGGTCGATGCAGACAAAAAACTCAAACCGGTCAGCAACGAATACTACTACATCGTTCCGGATAAATGCACCGAATGTAAAGGCTTTCATGAAGAACCTCAATGCGCTGCCGTTTGTCCGGTGGATTGTTGCGTACCGGATCCCGACAGAAAAGAAAGTGAAGCCAAACTTTTAGCCAGACAAAATAAATTACATCTTGAGTGATGCCCTGCTCAAATCCTATCCCAAGAAAGTAGTTCCCTTACTTCTTTATTACTTTACAATTTCTGAAAATATTTTCTAACCGTGCCTTCGCTTCCCGTAATGGCAATCTGATAATTTCCCGGAATCCAACCCCTGGTTGATATATGAGCTTCATACGAACGAACGTTTGTTAGTTCATTCAGCATTTTTCCATTCATATCAAAAATACAGATGTTTTCAATCATTTTTGCAGAAGTAATATTCAATACGTCTTCCACAGGATTTGGAAAAACTTTAATAAAACTCAGTGTCGCCGGATCATTTGTAGCAGTGAGCGTGAGGTCGACTTCAACCGTGCGGTTGTAAGTTCCACAAGGATTTACGACTGTTAGTTTGACGCGATATACTTTTGCAGAATCGTATTCATGCACAGGATCTTTTTCAGTAGATGTTTGTCCGTCGCCAAAGGTCCATAAATAAGTCTCGCCGTTGATGGAATTGTTTTTGAACTGCACGGTGCGTCCCGATACAATCGACCAACTATAGCTGATGGTAACGGTATTTGCAAGAGCCAGTTTTTTGATTACAATCGCATCAGTCGATTGATCAGACTTTACATGCAAGACAATTCGTTTATCACCTTGCAGGGTATATCGCGTGCTGTGCGGACCTGGGCCATCGAATAACTTCGGACTTGCACCGGTTCCCGCATCCACATAATATCTTGGGTTCTGTGCATCTGATGCAGCAGCAATACTAACTTGTTTGGTATAACAGCCCGGATTCGGATTGATCGTAAAATCAGCCATAGCCGTTTCAGGATATTTCTCCCGAATTTCCACCCGATCCAAAACCGTTCGATTATTATGTCCACGCAGGATCTGAAATTCAACCACGACTTTCTTTCCTTTAAATTCTGAAAGATCATAAGCCAGCCAATACCAGGATGAATCCACAGGTGTCCAGTTCATCGTTGGAGATGCTGCAACGGTCTTTAATTCAAGTGAACGCCCGGCTAAAAGTTCTTTTTCCGCATGTGTTGAACCACAAACTTCTTTGACGACAATTCTGAAGCTGTCCTGATAAATACTGGTAGAAAAAGAATGGTGTGCAAAATCCAGATACAGATAAGGCTCCTGAGCACTGCTCAGGTCTGCTATTTTTGAAGTGATGGTGATGGGTTGATTTCTTAGTACCTGATTGTTGTTGTCAAAAAGCAAGGCATTGTCTAATATCCCTCTCCTGTTTTGCACGCGAACGGTATTCCAGGTTGAATTGTCAATTGGATTTGTCAGCAGCCAATTGGTTGGAAAAGTCGAAGCATCAAACTCTTCAATCATGGGATAGGTACCTGTAATTTCAGGGAGTTGCACTAAATTGACAGAAAAAATCAAGGTGTCGTTATATGGGTTTTGATCTGTGGTTTGTTCGACCCAGGCTTTGATTTGCTTTTGCTGAGTTCCTTTTACAAGAATTCCTTTTTCAAATTTTATGGATATCGTATCATACGGCTCAATGCGAATGTTATACGTTTCGGAAACCAAACCATTGTCGGATTCTGCCGTAATTGTAAATTCATCAATTGGTGTTATGCTTCTGTTGATGACGTTAAAATCAGGAGTGGCATAAGCTTCATCGCAGGAATAATAATTTTGAAGGTTTGCCGCTGAAATTTGCAAACCAATATCGGTTTGGATATTACATCCAATAAGTGTATCCGGACTTGCGATTGCCAATTCCCTTCTACTCAATGCATTTCCCTGATAACCAGAAATGCTCAACCATTTTTTAATTCGGGGATCTTCATTGGGAAGCAATATGTTGGTTTCTGAAGTGGTCGCAGCGGCTTCCATGTATTTATTACCTAACTGATAGACTAAAAAACTATCTTTAGACGAGCGGTTCCAACTCAATTCCATTTCGCCCGGGCAATATTTGGTAAAATTAAAACCCAGGACTCCATTGGTGATGGTGAAGAAATCGCTTTGATCGCTTTGATTCCCTTGTTGAATTCGGATCAGACATGAATCGGAAGACAGGTTGTTGGGTATGACAAAAGTTGCTAATCTCGATCCTGCAATTCTTTTGCCAATGTTCAACCAATCAGCACCTGCATTTGTCGATAGAAAAATATTTATACTGTCATTGCCATAAGCCGTAAAATGTATTTGACTGGACTCCGTGATACTAAACTGTTCTCCTCCTACCGGATAAGTTAAGCGCAGGAATTGATCTTCGATTTCGTATAAAATGAATAAGTCGACATCAGAAGAAGGAACAAATTTTCCATTGATCTTTAAGGTATATTCACCAGCCATTGGCTCGACGATGGATACCTGTTCAAAATTATTAAGCGTGTCTGTTCCTTTGCCGGCTCCGGCAGCAAGAGTTACCGGATTTGGTGACGGATCTAAAAGCCAGGGTTTTAATTGCGTTCCACCGGGATCCGTTACCACAAAATCGATGTCGTTGATCAATGCTTTCTCTGCCATCAGAGAAGCTTCTTTTTCCGGCCAGTAAATCATAAATTTTGCAAGAGGGATGTTGGCTGGAACATTGAATTTAAATTCGAGATTTTGCCCGTGTTCAATTTTTATTTTCTGATATCTTTTAGCTTCAATCAGTTTGAAAGCTCTGTAAGCATTGATCACTCCGAATCCGAATTGATAATCCGGCCCGGGAGTTCCGATATCGGTCGCTGTATTCATTATCGCTGCTTTGATCAATGCCGCTTCGGGGTTTTGTCCTCCATTTAAATTTTTATATGCCTGATACAACAAAGCACAAACTCCGGCAACTCCCGGGGCGGCAGCAGAAGTGCCTCCAAAGACCTGGGTGCCGTGATCCGGTGCAGTTGAGAGTTGATTGGTTCCCCGAGCCGAGATCTCCGGTTTCAATCTGCGGTCGCGGGTAGGACCTCTGGATGAGCTGGATTCCAGAATGCCATCCAGTCTCAGATTGGCAACCGTCAGACAATTCTTCCCTATTTTATGTCCACCCGTCACATTGCCCCATTGATTTCCGGCACCGTAGCCGCAGTCCTGATTGTTTGAATTTCCTGCAGAGAAAACATGAATCAGTTCTCTGTTTTCATAGAGTTGTTTGTCGACGACCTGCGCTTCAATTGTGTAACCCACGTTACAGCCGTTGCTGTATGATGAGTTGGTAATCACGACTCCCTCTTTTTGGTGGTAGTCCAAAGTTTTATCTAAAAAATCGGGTTGATAATTAATTACAAATAATTCAGCTCCGGGGGCCATTCCTTCGACAAGGGGATCGTAATTACCGGCACCTGTCATCACCCCTGCAACGCCATCGCCGTGTGTGCCGATATCATTCAATACATCATTGGTCAGCCTTCCTTGAAAATCTATGTGCGGGCCTACCAATCCATCATCGCGAACCATGACTTTAACGCCACTACCGTCGAGAAATAAATTTTCTTTGCCATTGGCTGTGATCATATTTACCCGGTGCAGACTTATTCCTTCGCGGTCTTCCGGTACACCCGGCAAAGATTCACAATCGATGAATTTAACAAACACTTGTTCGGCCAACCAATTCAGTTGATTGCTTTCTACCCGGGCATAGGCGACATCTTCATTTAAATGAACTTTTCCCAATTGAATTCCCCTCTGTTTTAATAAATTGACTACAGATGAGTCCAGAGTGTTCTGAAAAAATTGAACGACTACTTTGGAAACAGAACCGATCTTCTGACAATCTTCACCACGAAGCAGACTCCCCGACAATTTTAATGAAGGAGAAAGCTTGTAACTTGCCAATAAACCTTCAGGAGTCAGGTTGGACCGGGAAATTCCAGAATTTATTCGGCACAAATAATTCATGTCGGGAATGTATTCGAGAATCTCTATTCCATTTTGCAATAATCCAGATTTATCAGCGGCAGATAAAACCCGGTCAAACGACAATAAGCGGTAATAATAACCCCGATGTAACTCTGACGTTGAATGTTCTTGGAATTCAGAAACATCTCTGGCAGCGAATTTTAGCCCATTATGCCAATGAATGGTTGGTGAATTTTGAGCAATCAACAAATCGACTTGAACAATAAAGCCCAGTATAAAAAGGAAGAATATTTTTTTCATAAGGAGTTTAAATAATCTACGAATATAACCATTTGGCAAAGAATGGAATCCACTTTAACATTTTGAAGGATAAGGAAAAGGCAACTTTAAGCAATTCAATAATTACACCGGCATGAACGAAAGCTAAATCGTTTAATAAGATTTGTTGGAACATCTGAAATTCAAGACCATTTATAGCTTGTTCATGCGGCTAAAACCAAAAAAACCTATGATCAAATCAACGGATTGCCTTACTTCCTATCCGGTTCATAATTTTCCTTTACAATGCTCATCAAGCGCAAACAAGGATAATCCAATAAATCCATTAAATGATTGTTGGGCACTACCATGCGGTAGAAATGGTCCCTGCTGAATAGAATTTTACCGTATTGGATTAATTCAAGCGAATCGACCGGTGCAAGGGTTTGAATAAGCACCATCGCATGCCCGACTGTATTATCGAGATTTCTAAGTTGGTCCAACTGCATACCCGAACCTATTTTCTCTTTGGATTCAAAGGGAGTCAAAGCATTTAAAGGAGTTTTGTCCAACGATTTTTCCACCCATTTTTGATTCCAGCACCCCAGGTATTGGTTTTCCAGTACAAATTCCAGGATGCGCAATCCCTGCTTCTGGAGCAAACTGATGTCTTCCTGAGTGAGCAGTCTTTTCGCATCGACTCTTCCATATATGAGTGCTGAACAATCCTCAGATTTAATCTGATCCCAGGAAATAGCTTTTCGCGAGCAGCTGGTAAGCCACATCAAACTAAAGCTGATCAAAATCAAGCGCATCATTGTTTAATATTTTTGAAAAATGAATCGACCAATTGGACAAATTGACTATTGCGGAAGCCAAAAACCAACCACAGTATAAAACCCAACATTACGCTGAATCCCAGAGTCAGCATGGAAATGAAACGCAACAAATTTGCCATGTCTTGATCCTCCAGTTTATATAAACCGATCTGCGACATATTGATATTGTAGAGAATCAACATATCGGTTTTCAAAAGTATCAACATAAACATGATACTTAATGAAGTGAGCAGAAATTTGAGCTTCGGTTTCCACAACATCGGGCTTGCGAGAAATAAAGAAAGTATAAAAACCAAAGGCACCGTAAACAATTGAAAAATATACAACTGAATCGAGTATGTCGATATTTTATATTCCATTAACTGGTTCCTTTTCGCATAATCATGTTCTGCCTGAATGATTTCAGGATTTCCATAAGTCAGATAAAACACATTCGGGTCTGCTTTTCCCGATGCATCTTTGTAATCCTGAGTATCGATATATGCATTCGGAAAACTGGCTTTAACGAAAACTTTAACAACCGATCTTACGGATTGCTGGATGCCATTCTGAATGAATGGTATATTGAGCAGAAGCATCACCGCGGCATAAGTCAGGATAAATAGTAAAACAAACCGGAGGATCTCTTTCATGTTATTTTCCGATGTATTTTTTGACCCTGGCAATCCACAACAACCACATAAAAATAGCAATCAGTGTAAAAATAATAACGCCTCCATGGAGGTGAAGGAATTCAAAACCACTTTTCCAATGTACACCAGCCACGTAAAGTCCTGCTATTCTGAAGAGGTTTAGTATGGATAAAACCAGTACTCCAACTCCCAAGCCTCTTAATTTATGTTTCCAGGCTACAAAAGGAAAGGTGATGATTGCGCAGATGTACAATGCAGTTGCTTCAATTCCATCGCAACCGTTTTTGATGCTCACTCTGAACTCTTCCCCGATGATATTGTCCTCAAGTGTTTCGGTTTTGAATTGCATCCAGTTGAGGAGAATATTCGAAAGATAGGCTTGTTTATTGAGCAAGGGTCCCATGAGGTAATTTTCATACCATGGAGAGTAATAAAAGATATAAAAGAGGGTCATCAGGAAGATAAACCCAGCCAGAAACCTAAAAATAGGAGATTTGGAGTTCCACCAGATCTTAAGTGCAGACATTGTAATATTTTACTAAAGTCCAAACACTCCAAAGGTCTTTTCCGGAAAATTTCAATTCCGGATGAATTCCAACAGAGTCTTTGGAATGAATTATTGTTTATTGAACAGCATGAGCACGTGTATAAAGTAAGCCAAAATAGGTACCGTAACAATCATACAAACGATATCCGCTGTTGTATATTCTCCCCAGATCAGATAAATCAAGATCCAGCCTACGACAGCCAACACACAAGCGATCAGAAAGGCTTTGTCAAAAACAACACGGTCAAATGGAAAATGCATCATAGATCCGGTAAAATAGTGCGCAAAGTTAATAGGAATCCAGGGAATTTTTGACGTTTCGAGGTTTCGACGTTTCGTCCCGATAAAATATATAGAATTATTTCTTTACTAAAATATTATGTCATTTTATCGGGATTTCGAGGTTTCGACTTTTCGACGTTTCGACGTTTCGAGGTTTCGAGGTTTCGTCCCGATAAAATATAGAGAATTATTTCTTTACTAAAATATTATGTCATTTTATCGGGATTTCGAGGTTTCGACTTTTTGACTTTTTGACTTTTTTGTCTTTTTGTCTTTTTGTCTTTTTGTCTTTTTGTCTTTTTGAATTTTTAATTATAAATTAAATATAAAAATCTGCGTAAATCTGCGAAATCCCCGCCTGACCGAATAAGTTTTTAATTATTATAAAACAAATATCAGTCGGGCAGGTGCGGGAAAAATGGAAGAGATTTTTCGAAGCTTGGACGTTTCGACTTTTTGACTTTTTGACTTTTTGACTTTTTGACTTTTTGACTTTTTGACTTTTTGACTTTTTGACTTTTTGCCTTTTTAATGATAAATTAAATATAAAGATCTGCGGAAATCTGCGTAATCCCCGCCCGAACGACTTAAATTTTACAAATAATGAACTAATCATTTCAGTCGGGCAAGTGCGGGAAATAAATGAAGGAGGTTTTTCGACTTTTCGAAATTTTGTCCCGATAAAATAAAGCCAACTGTTTCTTTTTTGAAGTATTATACCATTTTATCAGGATTTCGTCCCGATAAAATAAGGTTAACTATTTCATTTCTAATGAATCATGCCATTTTATTGGGATTTCGTCCTTGGTTTTTTTGCTTTTTACTACAGGACCATAAAAAGTCATAGCATAAAACAAAAAAGGGCGATGAAAATCACCGCCCTTCTATAATAGATTGATTTAACAATTATTCTTTAACAGAAGCTCTCTGTGCAAAATTGTAAATAGCAACAGAAGCGAAAGTCAGAATGATCAGTCCGAAAATAAACAGACCCCACTGAGTCATGGTTGGAACCGGAGTACCACCAACTGTAAGTAACTTTTTACACTCAGCACCTAAACAGCCTACAGCTGCTGGATCACCAGAATCATTAAAGATACTGAGATCGTAAGTATTTCGTGCTCCGTTATTATTGGCCAGGAATACAGTGAAAGCTGAACATGCTGGAATTTCAAGTTTATAGCTAACATTGGTACCCATACAAATTCCACCAGGAGAACCCATGTTAATCGGAGGCGCATAACAAGGTGCACCAGCAGGAGTCCACAACAAAATTGGTCCTGTTCCTGTGTATGCAAAAGAAATATTACAGAACATAGCAGTTTGAGCTGTCCAATTGATAGTAACACACTGTGGCTCTAGCAAAGTATTTTTGAACTGGTAAGTTTCCCAGTAAGGAGCAAAGTACCCTGGATTTTGGCAAGCTCCTGTAGGGCATGCCGATCCACCGGCTGTAAGAGGAACCCCAGTTTGGCCTGTAAACATACCAGTTTTAAAAGTGTCGCAGGTATAAGCTGCCGGTTTCATAGCATTCATGCTGGTTCGGATGGGAAAAATAGATCCACCACCACCCGCTGCGAAAACCGCACTGACTGAAAACAATAAAAATAATATAAATAAATTTTTCATGATTCTTATTTTAAAAATTTAATGAATTAAATGCGTCCTTCGTAAACTGCTCTTAAGTAGTAATTGATGTCATTTACACTAACAGCTTTAGCATGGGATTTTGGAACCATTTGCTGATTAGCAACATCAATGTAGATGATCAACTTTTGATTTGGAATATCAAATAAAAATGTGATTCCTCTTCCTGCTGATTTCTCAATGTACTTAGTGAAATAGCTGTTCGCTTCCTGATAGCTTCCAAAATTAAATCTGGAAATGTTTGCTACATATTCGGAAGCAACATCCTGTAAGGTTGCATCCAAAATAATAAGACCGTCCGGTGTAACCGTAGCCGACCTTTGAGCACTGGCTGTACTGACTGTAAAAATCATACATACAAATGCCATTAATTTAAGTAAATTATTCATGGTATTGGTTTAAATATTATGAAAAAAAGGTTTAAAGATAATCTAACCAATACAATCCGGAAGGACAATAAAGCAACCTTTGTGCTGATATGCATCACTCACAGGATTGATTGGATCAAAAAACAACCTAATGCTTTTACCAAGTCAAACCCTGCCAGCATGATCGATGAATGAGTCTTGGTTTAGCGTGGGCATACGATGCCCTTAGGCTGGTACAAAATTAGAAAGAATATGTTTTTGGTACCCCCTCGAAAAGGGTATTTTTTATATTATGTATTTATGTAATGCGTAAGATGTGTCCGGTAACCTAGTTTGAACTCTCTGAGTTCAGGGGTTCACGATTTTATTCAGACCGGAATTGATTTTGTTTCCGTTAACCTAGTTTGAACTCTCTGAGTTCAGGGGTTCACGATATATATTCAGACCGGAATTGATTTTGTTTCCGTTAACCTAGTTTGAACTCTCTGAGTTCAGGGGTTCACGATATATATTCAGACCGGATTTGATTTTGTGTCCGTTAACCTAGTTTGAACTCTCTGAGTTCAGGGGTTTATGATTTTATAGAGACCGAAATTGATGGAAATTGATTCTGTTTGATTTCGTGTTTGCCTTCAGTAATTATTCGAACTCCAAGAAAGCCCAAAGCTGTTATGGGGAAAGGTAATGTTTTTGTGGTTTTACTTAGAAGTAATGTAAATGAAGATCAATCATAGAGCGCTTTCGATAAATTAGCTCTTTTTCTTTAATATACTTTTTTAAAATTGTATTGCGGAATAAGATTATAAAAAAAGTCAGCAGAACGTGGGGAGTTCAGCTGACTCGAAAACTCGATTTAATGGATTTTGTTGGGGTTACTCGGGGTTGAGCTTGGAATAACAGGTAGTCCCCAAAAAATCCATAATTTTTCAGGCTCTGTAATTTTTAAGTTTGCAGTTTGTGGCTAACGCTGCAGATCAGGTATTCAATTTTTGTTAAAACCGAGAACTTCAGCCTCGCCCATTTTTTTATTCGTAATTAGTCACAAACCTACCATACCCGGCTAGCTGGAAATAGGGTGTTTTTCCTGTTTTTGAAGGGGAAAAATCCTTGTTTTGAAAATCAGGGCTGAAATAGTCCGTGTTTGATCGCGTGCAGAACCAGTCCGATCCTTGTTTTTACTTTGAGTTTGTGAAACAGATCATCTCTATACCCATCGATAGTTTTTGGGCTTAAGTGCATGATATCTGCTATTTGCTTGTAATTCAGTTCTGTACAACACAATATTAAAAATTCGATCTCCCGTTCTTTTAAAGCCAGATTGGAAGCCTGTGTACTGGGTTTCCCTTCGTTTTTAAAGGAATCGATCATGATTTTCGCGACATAGTCTGAATAATAAAATCCCCGGGAAATGACGGATTCAATGGCAGTGTAAAGCTCTTCATCTTCAGCATCTTTAAGAACGTAGCCCTTGGCTCCATTTTTAAACATTTTGATCACAGATATTTCATCGTCGTTCATGGTCAGGCAAAGTATCTTGATCTCCGGGTAAGTATTTTGAAGCCAGGCTGCGGTTTCCCACCCATTCATGATCGGCATATTGATATCCAGCAAAACTACATCTGGAATTGGCGCTGTCACCGGGAGTTTCTCTGTCAATTCTTTGCCGTGACGGCAAGACAGAACCACTTCAAATTTAGGATTGACATTCAAAAGATTGGCTATAGCCTGCACCATCATGGTATGGTCATCGACTATTGCTATTTTCACAGACATACTTATACTTTGGCCGGACAGGAAATTCTATAGGAGGTTCCCCGATCTGGGCTTGAAGTTAATTCGATATTTCCATTTATAAGCTGGATTCTTCCAACAATGTGTTTTAAACCCAATCCAGATTCATGGCTTGATTGTGATGTATCAAATCCTTTTCCGTTGTCTCCAACCTCAATCTTTAACAAATCCGGCAGGTAATGGACGTGAATCCACATGCTGCTGCATTGTGCATGTTTTAAGGTATTGGTTATCACCTCCTGAATTACTCTGTAGAGTATGGTCTTGCGTTGCAGGTCGATTTCAAATGGTTTGCCCGATTCGGTAAGCGTCATTTCAAGAAAATCCAATTGATTGATCCGGTCGCGGTCCTTGGCCAGCAGCTCCATCAGCGAAAACTTATTCAAAGCCTCCGGGTCTAATGATTTGGACAGACGCCTTATTTCTTCCAGCGCTTTTGAAATCACTTCAAACAAATTGGGCAGATGTGGATCTTGTATTTTTTTTAGCAACGACTGCGTTTGGATCTTCGCAATGGTCACCAATTGACCAATGTTATCGTGGAGTTCGAATCCGATCTGTTTCAGAGTTTCTTCCTGAATTTCCAATTCAGCTTTCTTTAATTCAAGCTGATATTTGTTCTTCATTTCTTCCTTTTCGCGAATGAACTTGTTTTTATTCCTCAGGTAATAAATCAGGAAGCCCAATAATAATATGAAAAGGATGGCAACAACAAGACAACCTATGATGATACTGAATATAACTTCTCTTTCAAGCATAGCAATCCTAAAAATATACACAAATACATAAAGTACATGAGAAAAATAGTGACATTGCGTATGACGGTCAGCAGATCGAGATGATGTTCCAATAAATAATTGAACATAGCCATATAAGGAATATTGATCACATAGAATGATAGTAGTCCGGTACAAATCCAAAACATGACATCCTTTTTTAAATATATGATGCGATCGCTTTCGATCAACTGTTTCAAATACAAGTAAGCTGCCAGACACAAAACAAAAGATCCCAGAGTAAAACTATAAGTATGCAGAGACTTTAAAAAAGATTGGATAAAAATGATATTGCAGAAGTAAAATGCGATGAATACAAACAACGAATAACGAAGTATTTTTTTGTAAAAATTATTTTTTAATGTCTGGTAGATCAGTGCGATCCAAAATACAAGAATGAGGGCGGTTGTCAGATTGTAATACGGTATATTAAAAACAAGTTGGTTCTTTTTAAATACAACTTGTGTTAAAATTAAACCAAAAAAGTCGCTTATAAAAATAAAACCTAATACCCATGGCAGTTTTGCCAGAATAGTGTTTTTTAATGGCTTGATAAAGTAAACTGCTGCGATAAAACATATCGCTTCAGATGCAATGGCAACAAACTGCAGTGCACTTGCCATGGTCTATAATGTTTTCATCGGGTCAATATTGACAGCCAGAATTTACCGGGCATAAAACATCGGCATTTTTCAGCAGCGATGATGAAGTACATGGATTTGGAGGAGGGCATAATCCTGCATGATTTAATCCGGAGAAAGCCCTTACCGTGTTGTTGATCCCAAACAAACTGTTGAGAAAGTCGGTTTCAGACATGTTATCCGGCTTAAACAAAGATTTTGGGGCATTGCCGGGACCATTTGGATTCACTTCGAAAAGATCCGGATCAAAATCAATATCCTCTCCATTCGCATTCTTAAACGTTGGAACCAGCATGATGGAAAGATGATTTCTTTGGTTGTAGGGAATGGAATCGCTGTAATCAGAAGTACCAACTTCAGGATAAACAATGGGATACATTCTTAATCCTGTAAACTCTACGTTGAGATTGTTTTCTTTGACCTGGTCCTCAATAGCTGAAATAAAATCTTTCACTTTTTGCAGGTCCATTGTAAAATAGCGGCTGTCTTCAAAATTGGCTCCATACTGGCCCGGATTGGTACCTGAATATGTATTGTTGATAATTTGCTGTCGCTGATCCCTGTACTTGGCGACCATTCTCACCATGTCCTGATAAGGTATTTTTTCAAATGGAGCCTGGGCCTGTGCCATGGCAACATCGGAACTTAAAAAACTTACAAGTAAAATAACCCATGAGGAAAAAGTAAAATTTGAAATGCCCACTTTCATAGCTTCAATAATTTTTACCAAAAGTAGTCAAAAGTGAGAAAAATAAAAAACATGACATTTTATTATTATTTATAAAGTATTCTTTAACAGATGTGTACGTATATGAAAAACAGTGTTTTTCCTGTTAAAAAGGGTGTTTTTCCTGTGCGGCACAGGAAATACACGGGGGAAGAGGAAGTGGGCAGTCTTCAGTTGGCAGTTTGCAGTCCTCAGTGGGCAGTGGGCAGTCTTCAGTTGGCAGTTGGCAATGGGCAGTTTGCAGTGGGTATTCCTCAGTGGGCAGTCCTCAGTGGGCAGTGGGGAGTGGGCAGTCTTCAGTGGGCAGTTTGCAGTTGGCAGTGGGATGTTGGCAGTCTTCAGTGGGCAGTTGGCAGTGGGAAGTGGGCAGTCTTCAGTTGGCAGTGGGCAGTCCTCAGTGGGCAGTGGGCAGTGGGCAGTGGGGAGTGGGCAGTCTTCAGTTGGCAGTTTGCAGTTGGCAGTTTGCAGTGGGCTGTGGGCTGTGGGCTGTGGGCTGTGGGCTGTGGGCAGGGTAGATTTGGACTAAATTCTTGATTTCACCCCAGCACCCACACTCTCTCATGCCGGATTCGCGGAGGAAGAGGGATTCGAACCCCCGGACCTGTTACAGTCAACGGTTTTCAAGACCGCCGCATTAAACCGCTCTGCCATTCCTCCTGAGCGCCTTTTGCGTTTTGCGTTGCAAATATACAAGGATAATTCCAAGTGGATTAAGTTATGGGCCCCGATAAATTGAGATTGTTGGCTCGGCCGGATTGATGCCTCTATCTGTTTGATTTTCATTATGAAATTTAACGACGGGAATTATTAAATTTGATGCAGAATCAATCAACTTCTTGTTTATGAATAAGTTAGTATTTATTGCCTTCGTTTTTTCGATTTCATTATTCCAGTGCAAACCGAAAGAAAATACCAATGCCGAACCAATGACCGCAGAGATCAGTCTTGAACCTTTGGGATCCTCTGTAGAGTTTCCGGATGCAGGCATTGCATCCATGGATTATCAAAAAGGACAATTTACCTATCAGATCACGGGAGATTACAAATTAGGGGAGCAAACATCGGACGCAGCCCAAAAAATGTGTGCCAATTCAGCTCAGGGTCAGCATATTCATCTGATCGTCGATGATCGTCCCTATGAGGCAAAATACGACAGTTCGTTTCATTATCTTGTTCCGGATGGAGAGCATTACCTGCTTTCTTTTTTATCGAGGTCTTATCACGAAAGCATTAAAACAACACAGGCCTCTACATTGGTGAAAGCACAAATTCAGGACAGTTCCTTTAAAAAAGTTGAGCCGGTAACCAAGCCCATGCTTTTTTATTCGCGGCCAAAAGGAAGTTATGCTGGAGCCGATGCCAAAAATATTATGCTGGATTTTTATCTCGCGAATTGCACACTTGGCGAATCTTTCAAAGTAAAAGCGGAAATTTCGGGTAAAGAATTTATAATAGACCAATGGCAAGCTTATGTGTTAAAAAATTTACCGATGGGTGAGCATACCCTCACTCTTACTTTGATCGATGCGTCCGGAAGCCCTGTTCAAACTCCATTAAATCCGGTAAGCAGAAAATTTGTATTGCAAGCTGAACCGGGTAAGTAATTCAGGTTTTTGCACGACTCTGAATTTATCCTATATTTGCAGCCCATTCTAACGGAGATGGTGGCTATAGCTCAGCTGGTTAGAGCATCGGATTGTGGTTCCGAGGGTCGTGGGTTCGAGTCCCATTAGCCACCCTAAATTTTGTTCCCCTTTATATTTTATTTTTAACTTTTTTGTGTCCGGGTCTTTTCATTCACAAGCTGAGCCATTTCACAATAATTGTTCCATTTTCTTTTCGAAGTCTGATCAGGTAAATACCCCGGACAGGCTCGGGAAAGTAAATCCATTGATTCGCTACATGCTGTCCTCTGGCGAATGGCTTGGCTTCCAGGCTCAGTATTTCCCAATCAAATTTCCAGTCTTCATGTCCAGTGATTTTAAATGCATTTCCGTACACCAAAAATTCCAAGTGCTCAGCTCCGGGATTGGAAGCATCTACCGGGCGATAGATCACTGGAATTTCAATACGTTCGCTTGAACAATTTACACCGGGCTTTCTGATGACCCAATCGTAGAAATAATAGTAATAACTGTCTCCATTGCTTGAGGTCAGCAAACGGACTTTATCCTGGATAAAAAACGGATAATAAAATCCTTTATCGCTTCTTTGCAGTCTTGGACTGTTCTCGTTCCACAATTTCTGATTTTGTTCGAGATTCGTGGTCAGGGTATAAGACTTTTCACTTTTTGGTATTTCAAATCCCAAGTAAACCTGATTTTTTCCATTGTTCAATTCCACATCTTTCTTTGCGATGCGTTCTCCCAGATCATTTAAAAGATCGATCGTACGCTGTCCGGGGAAATCTGTAAATAATGTTATTGAATCCAAAATGAGATCATCATACACATTAAAGATCATTTGCGCATTCAGGAAGGGTGCATGATAAGCTGACGATTGGTACTCCGGTTGCGAGAGACCGCCATGCACAAACGGATAAGAAAAAGAAGATACGTTCTCAGCCCAAAAACTGCGATCGGAATCAATGCTGTCTGTTTCAAAATTTTTTCCAACAAACTCTGGAACGAGATCCGTCTGGTTTTTATACCAGTAAGTTGAATCTGAATCCGAAGTAAGAAAAGCCGGCCTTTTGAATAACAAAGTATCGGATTTGATTTTCGGAGGTTTCACCGTTTCTGCGACCACCAAATTCAAAGTATCCGTATAGCTATCCTCACATAATCCTTTGACTTTTGCAAAATATTTACCGGTCTGTTTAACAAGGATCACAGAATCTTTGCGCGAATCTGACCAGATCAGTTCTGCATTTGGAATGACGCTAAGTTCAAGCTGATCCCCCTGACACAAGACCTTATCATACCGGTGACTCAACATAAAGTTCTGCCCTGGATTATTGATAAATGAAACAGGCCTGGAAGTGACTAAACAGTTGGCTGCGTTGTAGCCCTGATAATAATAAACACCTTCGCCCTTAATGTTCAATGAATCTGATCGGATCCCTGTATTCCATACTAAATCTCTAAGCTGATCAGAAGTATTGATCACTGTATCGATCTGATCGCAAAAATAAACGACCTGATATGCTTGTTTTGGTACACCCATTTCTGTGAGACATCTTCCCTCTTCAACAAGATATTGCAGATCGGCCGCGAAAGAAAAGTGCTTATCGATAATTCCCGAAGGCCAGTAGAAAATGACGCTGTCTATTTTTTCAAATGCATCCAGACCAAAATGCACATTAAGAGAATTCTGTACACCAAAGGCTTCGCCTGCATGAAGTTCCCGCGATTGCATCCTTCCATCCGTATACACCACTACACGGGTCCCTACCCCATTCGGGTTTGAAACTTTGCCTTTCAATGTAAATTTGACAAAATGATTTGCATTGCCGGGATTCAACCACAATTGATCTTTTTGATTGTTGGGAGTATTCAATAAATCAGCATGAGAAACACATACATCCATAAATCCATCGGAGTTAAAATCTCCATAGGCACAAGAACTGAAATTCGCATCCTGAAGCAGTGTATGCTTTTTTGAAAAATGCATGTTTCCGTCATTCAACCACAATTCAGATGCATTTCCGGTAACTAAAAGGTCGAGATCACCATCGTTGTCGAAATCTGCCGGGATCGCCTGAATAATGATGGCTGCAGAAGTAAAACCGGAAGTCGCCGTAATTTCTTCAAATTGACGATCGGATTTTTGCCTGAACAATCTGCAGGGAGTATAGTGGTTAACTACAAAACAATCTTTCAATCCATCGTTATCAAAATCTTCAAACAAACTCACCCAGCTTTGGTCGCCGACATCCAAACCATACAGTTCTGCAGCAGATGTCCATTGTCCCTGATCGTGGACCCACAACTGATTTAATCTACGTGGATCAAGAGTATCCTCGACACCCGGCCTGCATTTGGATATGTATAAATCCGGATCGCCATCATTTTCAAGGTCTGTCCAGATACACCCATAATTTCCTGCATCCAAAGCAGGATCTGCAAAACCCATTGAAATAAATGCGGTATCAAGTCGAAGATTGCCAACACCATCGTTCAAATAAATTCTGTTGATTTCATTGTCATCGCACAACGTATAATCCAACCAACCATCCTGATTTACATCGTATACAACTGCGGCTTGAGAAAACATATAGGTATCATCAACCAGAGATCTTTCAAATCCGTTTGATTCCTGATAGAGTATGTGCACCTGACTTCTTTCTCCGCTGATCACGATATCATTGTAACCATTCCTGTCGATATCTGCAACATTCACCGACCATGCAGGAAACGTATTGTGGTAATCGAGCGATTTCCATAAGAATTCTGCAGCTCCGTATTGAATCCCAATCCACAAATGTTTGGTCTGATCCAACACAATCAGATCATCCAGGCCATCGCCATTGATATCGGCTGTGGCCAATGGAATTCCGCTAAAAAAGGTTTTATGAGATAAGTTCGGAGACCAGTTTGACTGTGCCCAGCCAACCTGTAACCCAAAGCAAAGAAACAACAACAGTAAAAGGCGGGTGTTACCTTTGTACATATATGATAATTTTTACAAATATAATTATAACGCAGTAAAATTCATGAGGTTAAAGATATTACTTGAGCGGTTGCCTGTATTTTTAAGATTTTACCTCCGTGCGCAAACTATTTATCAAATACATGCTCCTTATCTAAGCAATTTTATTCTAACTGCTTTTGACACAAATCGGTTGTTTTACGATTTCAGAATCATTGAACACTACCGGAGAACGCTATTATTAAATCAAAACCTTATACCCCAAAACACACATGGCGATCTTCATGGCCAAACCGGAAATAAAATAGCTCAACTCGCAAAAAAATCTACCGGAAGCCAGGATTACTATGAATGTCTTTACCGGATATGCAGTTTCTTCAAGCCAAAAAAAATACTCGAACTTGGATCTTGCCTCGGATTGAGCGGTTTGACTCTTGCATTGGGCAATCGCGAAGCAGAAATAACAACTGTTGAAGGGAATGCTTTTCTTGCTAACTTTTGCAGAGAAACTTTTGAAACGACCCTGCCCGGAAAAATTAATGTGATTAACTCTTCGTTTGCTGAATTTCTTAAAAATAATCCTCGCGGTGGATTCGATATGGTTTTGATTGATGGAGATCATTCTTACAAGCCAACTTTAGAATATGTAAAATCTATCTTTCATTCCACTGCTGATAATGCCGTCATCATCATAGACGATATTCATTGGTCACCTGACATGTTCAAGGCGTGGAATGAAATCATCAATTGGCCAGAAATTCATTGCAGTCTTGAAACATACAGATTGGGTTTCCTGTTTAAATCGACTCGGGTCACAAAAGGTAATTTCAGTTACATCCCCTACCCTTTTAAACCCTGGGGAATTGGACTTGTATAGTGTACTTTTCGCAGAATAAAGATTATTTCATAAATCCAAGTCTTGGCCTGTTGAACACATCTCTTCTGTCTTTTCCCGGCACAAAAGATTGTACGTCTTCCAGTTCAATGCTATTTTGGCTGACTTTCATAAGTTCTGAATCATCCAGATTCGACAGTCGGATATTTTGGTATCGAATGATTTCTTCACAAATTGAACGAACCAATCTTGCATTTCCGAAAAACCGGTCTTTTGAATGAAACAAATAAGCCAGATAAGATTTGAGATGTGTTTCTGCGGCATCAGATATTTTTAGTCCGGCATCCCCAAACATTTTAAGCGCAATCAGGAAAAGTTCTTCTTCGGAATAATCTTCAAACTTCAAGATCTTATCAAAACGGCTGCTCAATCCAGGATTGGATTTCAGAAATGACTCCATCGGCTCTGTATAGCCTGCGACAAATACAAAGAATTGGCCACGCTGATCTTCCATGCGTTTCAGCAATGTCTGAATGACCTCACTGCCATAATCGGTATGCGCCTGCACCCCCCCAGCCAAAGCATAGGCCTCATCAATAAACAAGACACCGCCCATAGATTCTTCAATTTTTTCAGAAGTCTTAATGGCCGATTGGCCCAGATAACCGGCAACCAGACCCTGCCTGTCGGTTTCGACCATATGACCTCTTTCCAGGATTCCGAGTGCTTTGTAGATTTTGGCAATGATCCGGGCTACGGTGCTTTTTCCTGTTCCCGGATTTCCAAGAAATACCGTATGCAAATAATGTTGATTCAGTACTTCTTTTCCAGACTTTTTTGCGAACTGAACAATTTTTACAAGCTCCGCGATTTCCTTTTTTACATTTTCAATTCCAATCAAATGATTGAGTTCATTCATAGCACTTTCGAGCAACTCTTTATCAATAGGAATCAGAGGACGCATTTTGGAAGGTTCAAGCTGGATCTTTCTTACATCTTCGCCTGTGATCAGACTTAAAGAATCCATATCAAATTCGGCAGGTAAATTGCTGCTCATGATCCGGATTCCCAAATTGATTTTTGCTTTTTCGACAACATCAAAAACAAATCTTGCATTTCCGAAAGCGTGGTTTCTGTTCCTGTAAGCATCTAAAATAATGTGTTGCAATTCTTCTTTTGCCTCGTCGTCAAAACGCACAGCTTTTTTTGCCATGGCAAAATCAGCAATTTCGTACAGTTCCTGGGGAAGATAATCCTGAAATTCAAAAAATAATTTAATGCGTGATTTTAAGCCTGGATTGGAATCCAGAAAATATTTCATTTCCTTGGGATAACCGGCCATGATGACCGCTATATCTCCTTCTCCGTTTGACATTTCTCTAACTAAAATTTCAATGACCTCCCTTCCGAAATCTTTACTGTCGTCGTTTGTACGGGCAAGGGCATAGGCTTCATCGATGAATAAAACACCACCCCGTGCTTTTTCGATGACCTCTTTTACTTTAGGTGCTGTTTGGCCAATATATTCACCAACCAGCTCTGCGCGGTCTGCTTCATAGACATGGCCTTTACTGAGCACACCCATTTTTTTATACAGCCTTCCCATCATTTTAGCTATGGTCGTTTTTCCGGTTCCCGGATTTCCATAAAAAATTGAATGCAAAGCCAATTTTTCAATTTCGTGAATGCCCTTTTCCTCTCTTAACTGAAGAAATTTCACGTATTGGGTGTGTTCCTTCACTTTTCTTTTAATTTCCTGCAATCCTATGAGCTGATTGAGTTCATCGAGTACGGCTTCTAGGCTTTCCTCTTTTACTTCATGTCCTGGAAGTAATATGGGGTCGCTTTTATACGGCAATGTAATAGGTGGAATTCCCTCCTCAAAAGCAAACCCGACCTCAAAAGGCATTACTGCCAAAAGGTGGTCGAGAAAAACAACTTCAACGGTATACAGACCTTCCCACCAGGATCCTTTGACATTTGAACCCCAACCAGCTGTGATGAATATTTTATCGTCTTCTTTGCGTACCGGAACTAATCGGATGACCTGACCTTTAAGTTCCCGGGATTCATTTAAAAACTTGATAAAAAGCTCACACTGCCAATTTGCCTGATTGCAATGGTTTTTCAGAATGATCTCTGCATAGACATAACGGGTTTCTTCTCCTTCAAATGTTTTTACATAATGACGTTGTTCGGAAGCAACATCTTCAAAAGGGCCTTCGTATAAGCGCAGTGATTGCAATTCCACATAAGGATTCTGAGATTCAACCTGACTGGCTCCCGGATCCTCCACATAAAAATAACGGCTGCCAACTTTTTCACCATCCATATAAGCTTCCCAGCAATAGGTACCCTTTTTCCAGAACGAACCTTCTTTTTTATTTCCCCAGCCTTCCCGGATGTGAACGGTATGATCGAATTTAGAAATTTTTCGCTTGAAACTTAAATTGCAAACTTCTTTTTTTGTTTTGATCAGACTGAAGCATCTCAATTCAATTTCTGTCTCCCAGGATTCCCGATCAAACAATTTGTTGATAAAAGAAAGTTCAACATATATATACGCCGTTGAAAATCGGTCGAAGACCTGTCTGTATTTTTTCTTATTGTCTGCAAGCCATTCTGTGGAAGCATAGATTCTTATCTCTTTAAATTTGTATTTCCTCGTATCTCCGATTTTAATAATTTCTTCCATAGCTTATAATCTAAATAAACATTTAAATATATAACAATACCGGAAAAGCAGGACTCAAATTAGCTAATTTTCATAAAATTCCTTCCGGAATCAGTTAAACTTTTCTATACCTGAATTGTTTAGGAGTCACCTTTTTATATGGCTATAATCAAATTCCTCTTTGAAGACCAACGGATTGCTGATAAAACAGTCATCACCAATGGATTGGACAAATCCATTCTGGAAATCACAGAGGAAGAGGATATACACCTCAATCATAATTGCGGAGGGGTTTGCGCTTGCTCAACCTGCCATGTTTATATTAATTCCGGAGCCGAATATTTGGAAGACATCAGCGACAAAGAAGAAGATTTTATTGACCGAGCCATGAATCCCAGATTGGAATCAAGACTGGCTTGTCAATGTATTCTTCTGGATGAGAATGCCCGTATCACCGTTGAGATTCCGGATCAAAGCCGGATCATTGGTCACGAACATTAAAAACCAGGTCCATGCCGTTTGAATCCATTGAAAATTTACCTATAAACTGGTCTGATCACGAAGACATCGCGATGGCCCTTTACGAAAGGTTCGGTCATGAGTTTAATGAATCCAGAATTTATCGCATCAGGTTTACTGAATTGATTGAATGGGTTCTTGAAATTCCAAATTTTGTCGGAAAAAGGGAAGATTGCAATGAAGCACATCTGGAACAAATACAGGCAAAATGGGTCTATGAATTTCGCGACAATCAAGCTTAATTTTACTTCATGAACGTATACGATCGTTTTTTTACTATTCGCGGAATCGTATTGGATATCGATGGGGTTTTAACTGATAATACCATTTTGATCACCGAGCAATCCGAATTTCTCAGGAGAATGCATATCCGGGATGGGTATGCCATCAAAAAGGCCATCAGAGAAGGATTCAAAATTGGCATCATCTCTGGTGGGAATTCCATTGGCTCCAAAAAAAGGTTAGAGCTTTTAGGCGTTGGAGATATTTATTTAGGAATAGAAAATAAGTTAAGTATTTTTTCAGAGTTGACAGACCAATGGAAGTTACCCCCTGAACAAATTGCTTATATGGGCGATGACATTCCCGATTTAAGTGTGATGAAGATTACCGGGTTGGCCTGTTGCCCTTCAGATGCCGTTCCGGAAATATTGCAAATTGCACATTACATATCGCCTTTGGCTGGAGGGAGTGGTTGTGTGCGTGACCTTTTAGAAAAGATTCTTCAAGCACAAGATAAATGGACCTGAAATCCTGGAGTTCCTTCCTGCGATTGCCAAATCTGTTCATGATCCTGTTTGGCCAACAATTCATATTTTATTTTATTCTAAATCCACAACTTCCTGTCGAGTCAGAAACTCTGAGCGGTTTAGACTTTTTGTTACTGAGCTTTACAACTGTCCTGGTTGCAGCCGGAGGCTTTGTAATCAATAATGTTTTTGATGCTAAAATAGACGCCATTTTCCCCGGAAAGAATCCGGTACCTCTCACCATCAAACCAAATGTTGCAATTATAATTTACTTATTCATAGTTTTTACCGGATTGGGGCTCACCATTCTTCTTGCAGTAAAAAGCGACAGACTTATGGATGCTGCATTATATCCAGCAGCTGTTTTATTACTTTTCATTTATTCGTGGAAATTGAAGTGCCTTCCGGTCATAGGCAATTTATTTGTGGCCTTGTTTACGAGTGCAGTCATATATATAATCCCATTTGCCTATTGGGAAGAGATCAGTCTGCTCCGAATGCTTGATTATTCTCTTTGGAAGAAGTTGCTCTACCCCCTATTTATGCTGGGCTTGTTTGCGTTTTTGGTCAACTTTATCCGGGAAGTTGTCAAAGACATCGAAGACATAAAATCGGATGCAAATTCTGATTGCAAAAGCACTGCTGTTTATTATGGCGAGGAAACAGCCATGGGGATTGTGAGGCTTTTCTGGATTTTGCTGTTGCTGATCTTAAGTATTCACGTTTTTCAAACTCACACGTTTAAATCGTGTTGGGTCTTTTTGCTTTGTCTTGGTATTCCCCTTATCTGGTTGAGCCTATTTATTTTTAGACAGGATCTCAAAAGCCGGATTACATTTGTAAGCCGTGGTCTCAAATTGCTAATGTTGGCAGGAATGATCTATTGGATTATATACTGATGCATCAAAGAATCAATTTTCGCAAAATTATCCTAGCATCATCTTCCCCAAGAAGGAAATTGCTGATGGAGGAAGCAGGGTTTTGGTTTGAAACCATTCATCTCGAATTTGATGAGCATATACCTGAAGGCATGTCTTCATTTAAAGTGGCACAACACATTGCTATCGAAAAAAACAAAAGAGCTAGGTCTTTTCTTAAGAATGATGAAATAGCCTTAACGGCCGATTCAATTGTGATCCTCGGTGATAAAATTTTTGGAAAGCCAAAAGACCGTGCTGATGCCTACCATATGTTGGCCAGTCTTTCTGGTAAAATGCACAGGGTTGATACAGGAGTTTGCCTCAGTGATCATCATAAACAAATTGCTTTTACAGGAAGTTCGCAAGTTTATTTCCGCGCAATGAATCACGAAGAAATAAGTTGGTACATCGATGCTTATTTACCTTTCGACAAAGCAGGTTCCTATGCTGTGCAGGAATGGATTGGCTTGTGCAAAATTTCCGAAATTTCAGGAACCTATGCCAATATCATGGGCTTACCAACCGATCTTGTCTATGAAGGCCTTAAAAATTTTGATGGAGCACTTATGTTTCCGCAATAAGGCAAATCCACTCTCCCTTTTGTATAGCAAATTTTAGTTTCAATTGATTTTCCAGAATCAGTTTTTCCATTTCAATTTTATCGCTTGCCAAAAAACCTGACAATGCGATGTTGCCTCCAGGATTCAACAAAGAAGATAGTTTGGGAAGGCATTCTGTCAATACATTGCGCGTGATGTTGGCCAGGATATAATCAAATTTTCGATCGGGAACCTCATCCAAACCACCCAACTTCAACAACGCACACTTTAAATGATTAAGAGTTAAATTTTCAGCTGTATTTTCTATTGCCAGTGGATCATTGTCTATAAAGACTACTTCACCAGCCCCTTTGAGCAAAGCAAATATTCCCAAAATTCCTGTACCGCAACCAAAATCCAGCACATCCTTTTGGTGCAATTCAATCCCAGTCATATATTCCAGGATCATTGAAGTGGTTTCGTGGTGGCCGGTTCCAAAAGCCATTTTAGGTGCAATGATCAAATCGTATTCAAACTCTGGATCAGGATCATGAAAAGTTGCTCTTACTAACAATTGTTTGCCTATCGGCAAGGCTTCGAATTGTGATTCCCAAACCGCATTCCAGTCTTTTACCTCGTGCGACTTTTTAGAAAAGGGGATGTTGTTCTCCAGACAATACAATTCAATTTGTTGCTGAAGATCAGAAAGTTTTTCATCCACAAAAGCTTCCATGTGGTCCTCACTTTGGATAAACGATTCAACTCCTTCGGCGTAAAGCAAGGCGATGTGCAGATCCTGTTCATCTGCAGGGATATTCATCAGGTAGGATAATTGACCCATCCGATGCTCAGGTTTTTTTTGAAAAAGCTTTCCATGTATTTTCCATCAAGGCAGTGATCGTCATCGGACCTACTCCACCAGGTACCGGGGAGATCGCCGAAGCTTTTTGAGAAACAGAATCAAATTCAACATCTCCAACAAGTCTGGACCCCTTAGATGAACTGGGATCTTCGATCCGGTTAATTCCTACATCCACCACAACAACACCCTCCTTGACCATATCGGCTTTGAGAAAATGCGGAATTCCCAATGCAGCAATGATGATGTCTGCTTCCCTGCAAAATTGATCGAGGCGGCTGGTTTTACTGTGGGCAATGGTTACGGTTGCGTTACCCGGCTTTGATTTTTTAGACATCAGGAGTGCCATAGGCGTACCGACAATATTACTTCTCCCAAGAACAACACAATGTTTTCCTTCAGTTTCAATTTTATATCTGTCGAGCATCATCATGATTCCCATTGGAGTAGCAGGCAATAAAGAAGATAGACCCAAAGCCATTTTACCAAAATTATAGGGATGGAAGCCATCGACATCTTTAGCCGGATCAATTGCCAGATTGATTGCATGTTCGTCAATATGGCGGGGCAATGGAAGTTGTACGATATAGCCGTCAATTTCGGGGTCTTCATTTAATGATTTTATCACGTACATCAACTCTTCCTGGCTGGTGGTGGCTGGTTTTTTGATCAGTGTGGACGCAAATCCTACTTCGTCGCAAGCTTTAATTTTATTGCGTACATAGGTCTGGCTGGCTGGATTGTCTCCAATAAGAACTGCTGCCAGATGGGGAGGCCTCACATCATTCTGGCAGAATAAACGCACTTTGTCCTGAATTTCTTTGCGAATAGTTGCAGACAATTTATTTCCGTCCAAGATCAACATACTTTTAATTTATGGGTACTTTAATTTATGCAAGATTTTAGAACCAGAGATTCGCCAGGCCTGCAGCCATGAAATTTATGTGGCCAGATTTTTCAATTCACATGATTTGGGTAATAAATTCCCTGAATTCACCGGTTTTAAAAAATGCAGCCCAAAGATATAATGAATAATATACCAGATACAGCTAAAATTTCAAATTATGTCATCCCCATTGGAACCAAGAACTTTGTTTGAAAAAAATCCATTGACTTCGTAAATCCCGCAATAAAATTCTGCTGACATTTTCAATTGTCAAAATATTCCCGAGCCCTTCTGTTGATGCCGGGTTGCATTTCGGTGGCATCGAAAAAATTATCGCCTTTGAATTGATCTTTTGCATTTTTGTACAACTCAATTTCCCATTTCCGGTTGAATCTTTCACCAATGGCTGTTGAATGTAGCAGCCTAAAATCACTGCCTGCTAAGTCCGGGTTATAAAACAGAAACTTAACGTTGGTTTGGCCCCCTTTAGCAATTTTATTATATTTCCAGATTTCGTAAGGAAAGGCACCATGATCTTTATCCTCTTTTATGATTTCATCAGGCCTGCCATAACGCAAATACATGATTCCCCGATCCGTTTCAAATCCATAACCAAAGCCCGATTTGAATTCCTGATCGAGGTACTTTGCGAGTTTTAAATAATTCATAAAAGCTATTCTCGCTGTGTCATAACGCTCGCTAAAATAGGTAAAAAGAAAAATTCGCTTTTCTTGTTCTTTTTTTTCTTTCAATAAATTATTCAGAGTCGATACATCTATCCCTGTAATCAATGGGTGAACAGCCCTGACACCATAGTCCACCAGCTCAACCGGAATGGTATCAAAATAAAATTTATCCTCTTTACGGCTCGTGAATAAATAATGTATCCGGTCCCAAAAAGGATTCTCCCTGATGAAATGCGTGTTCTCTTCGCAAATAAGTTGTTTGTCTTTATCCATCAACTGGATTTTCAATTGATAACTGCCACTGGTTAATTCACTGATGTCCTGTTGTATGAGTTGCGCATCTACAGGAACTGCTTTCCTTTTTTTAAACCACTCTCTGACCGGTACGAAAAGTCCGAAAGAATCTTTTCTCAAAATGGTAAACTTCAAATAAAATGGTGTCGGGTTGTTTTGCTCCAGATAGCTTTCAACATAGGCAAAAAGGATATGTTGGTGTGCATAATACGTGTGATATGGAAGTGGTTCTCCGTAGATGCCATTTTTCCAAAGTTGATTCGCGCTGTCGGAAGAAGTTTTAGCATATTGCAGCAATTGAATATCGGAAAATCCATGAGTTGCCGGTTTATCTTTGACCCATACGGTATCAATCAGGCTTAACTCTATTTCAGGTGTAAATGCATCAGTTATTGAGGTTTCCAGCAGGTAAAGTCCGGGTGTAAGTTCCCATTTTTCTCCATGGTAAAATGGTACACTGGATTTTGAAGGAGGGGTATGGAGTTGGAATTTGGCTGCTTTGATGATGTTTTCTCCATTTTTGAGGACCATCATCAGATCGATCTTCATGCTTTGAAGGCTATCAGAAGTATATACTTTTTTCCAGACTTTATCGCTGATATAAATTCTTAGATCTAAATAGGGAGTGTGCCCAGATGTATAAAAAACGGAGGGTTGTACATAAGCTTCCTGAGAAGAAATCCTGCTGAATATAAATAAGATCCAGCATATGCCTTTCCAACTCTTATTACGGGTCATTCTTTTTTTACTTTAAAGACAAACTGTGTTTTATGAATTTCAAATTTTAGTTCCAGTTGTTTGCTACCCAGCTTTTTTATATAAAACGTATAATCCATTCCTTTTGTGAGCTGAATCTGATTTTTATGGATGACATAGGTAGCCTGCTGTTCGGCACCCTGAAAATTTGTTGTCATAATTTGTCCATCAAAATAGAAAAAAGCCCCCTCCAGGGTGTTGGTTAATTTATCATTGCGATAGGCTTGTTCGACAAACCACTTACCTGATAAAAACTCCTGATCTATTTGGTTTTCATCTTTGCACGAGCTCAGCGTGGCGATAAAAACAAAAAAATAAATAATCCTTTTCATGATAGAGGTGACAAAAATAAGCTATTCGGAGCATTGTTGTTCAAACTCCGGTTTTATTAGCTTTACAGATAATAAGAAAAAAAATGTGAAAAACGTATTGATTACAGGAGTGAACTCCGGAATAGGACTTTACCTGGCAACAGAACTCGCTGAAAGTGGGTTCAAGGTTTTTGGGACCTTGAGAGATTTGAGCAAAGCCCCACCGGAATTGTCAAAATTCCCGAACTTACACTTGCTGGAAATGCAATTAAACCGTCCGGATGGCATCGAAAACGCCTTTTTGCAAATCAAACCTGCACTGGAAGAAGCGGGTTTATATGCCCTGATCAACAATGCCGGGACAGTGGAACCCGGGCCATCGCTATTTCTCCCTATGGAATCATTTAGGGAAGTCTTTGAAATCAATGTATTTGCACCCCTTCGATTGACCCAATTGTGTTTCGGCGCTCTAAGCAAATATGGGCCTGGAGCCAGAATTATCCAGATGAGTTCGGTCAGCGGGCTCTTTGCTTCGCCCTTTTTGGGGGCCTATGCATCTTCGAAATTTGCCCTGGAAGGTTTGAGCGATAGCATGCGCCGGGAGCTCAATTTGTTAGGGATTCACGTCGTGAAGTTAAATCCTGGAAGTTTGAAAACAGGGATTTGGAGAAAACAACTGGATGTCCATAAAAAATTTCCTCCCAACCCTTTTGATGCTTTTCTGGAGAAAGCTAATGAACTCATTTTCAAGATGGAAAGAAAGGCCATACCCGTGGACGCTCTTCAGGCCGCATTTTGGGATGCATTCATGTCGGATCATCCGAAACCCAGCTATTTGGTACATCCTAACAAATTCATGTTTAGGCTGATAAGTCGGTTTTTACCTGTTAACTTTGTCGATCGAATGATCCGGAAAACATTGAAATCTTCCAAAAACGAGATCAGACCATTTTAAGCACATGATGAAACATTGCATTTTTGCTATTTGCCTTAGTTTTCTGTTATTAAACGGAACTTATGCTCAACAAAATTTCAGCAGAAAAGACAGCCTTAGAGGTGCATTGAGACCCGAGCGGGCCTACAATGTATTATTTTACGACCTCGACCTGAAGTTTAACCTAAGCTCTCAATCCATCGAAGGTTCGCTTGAAATGGAGTATCTTCCAACTGAAGACTTAAGGATCCTGCAACTTGACTTGTTTGAAAACATGGAGGTGGAAAGAATCACCAAAGGATCCAAAGAACTTAATTACAGCAGAGAATTCGATGCATTATTTATCGAATCTCAGGATTCCAAAGGAAAAAAGGATAAAATCAAAGTCCATTACAAAGGCAAACCGATTCAGGCAAAAAATGCACCCTGGGATGGTGGATTTGTTTGGCAAAAAGATGAACAGGGTAAACCCTGGGTGGGGGTAGCCTGTGAAGGAACGGGTGCGAGTTTGTGGTGGCCAAACAAGGATCACCTTTCAGATGAACCCGACAACGGCATGAAAATCCGGTTGACCGCCCCTGAAGATTTAATGGCCATTTCCAATGGAAACCTCGAAAAGGTAAGCGAACCGGTCAAAGGATACAAAACCTGGCATTGGCGAGTTGGTTATCCGATCAACAATTACAATGTAAGTTTTTATCTGGGTGATTATGTTCACTTTTCAGACAAGTACCAATCGAAAGACAGCAGCTGGCTGAATTTGGATTACTATGTACTCAAAGCCAATGAATCCAAAGCACGAGTTCATTTTGAGCAAGTGCACAAGATGCTGGAATGTTATGAACACTACTTTGGAAAATATCCATTTTGGAATGATGGCTTTGCCATGATTGAAGCTCCTTACCTGGGGATGGAACATCAGAGTGCTATCGCTTATGGCAACAAATACAAGCGAGGATATCTTGGCGGCATGATTCCGGAAGAGTTTAATTTTGATTTTATAATCATCCACGAAAGCGGACATGAATATTTTGGAAATGCATTGTCGGTCAGCGACCACGCAGATATGTGGATTCACGAAGGTTTTACGACCTACATGGAAGCTTTATATGTAGAATATCTGCATGGAAAAAAAGCAGCATTGCGTTATTTAGACCATCAACGGAAACTGATTAAAAATTCGATGCCATTGGTAGGACCAAGGGATGTCAACTTTACAGGATTTCCGGATAGCGACCAATATTACAAGGGCAGTTGGGTACTTCAAACTTTGCGATCTGCTTTTAAGAATGATGCCGAATGGTTTAAAATGCTTAAAAGTTTTTATACCACTTACCAATTTAAAAACATCCAAACCGAAGACTTTATACAATTTGTAAACAAGTTCAGCGGGAAAGATTTTACGCCATTTTTTCAGCAATATTTGTTCCACACAGAAATCCCCAAGGTGGTGCTTCGAGTCGAGTATACGGAACAAAAAACCCGAATTTTTTATAAAATATCTTGTAAAGAAACCAAACTCGAGATCCCTATTGAAATCAATCTCGATGGGAAAGTCATTCAACTGGATGCAAGTTCCACTGAAAGAAATATAGAATTCAACAGGGTATTCAAATCGGTAAAAGCGGTGAACACACAGTCGTTAGTAGCAGTGGAATAGACCCAGGAAGGGGATAACTGGAAGCGGAAAAGCTATATCATTTTATCGGGACGACCTTTTGACCTTTTGACCTTTTGTCGCGATAAAATATAGGGAATTATTTATTTCCGAAGCAAGCTGTCATTTTATCGGGATTTCGACCTCCCGATAATATGTTCTTGATTATTTATATTGTAAAAAGCAATATCATTTTATCGGGACGACCTTAAGACTTTTAGATGGAAAGTAGTTTGAATTTTGTTGCTTGGTATTGAAATACCTCGCAAACTCCATTGGTCACTTCCTTGTTTTCAACATCTCGCCCGCGAAAAAAATTTACATTTGTTTTAAATATTCAATTCTTTAAAATTTTCGGGATTGTTTTGAGCTTTTTCTTCAATTCTAAATAACTATCACATTACTTCCATCAACCAACATCTATCTGCTCGTAACTAACATCTAACAACTTTCATCCAGCATCAATTCTTCCCGAGTTCTCCGATGGCAAGCTGGATGATCGGATCATGTTGAAGTCTGGCGCGTCCCTCTATTTCAGGACCAAAGATCCATGCGCAAATTGCGTATTTGTACAAGCTTGAAAAATCGTCTGCTTTCATACCGGAAAGGAGATCTTTAGGACAATTCTGATATTCTGCACGTACAAAAGAGTCGATGTCTTTATTGCCGAAAATGCGATCAGGATGCTCGCTAATTATTACCGAAAGAGTCGGTAGGTTTTTTACTACGAGTTTGTCGATGTAATCGAGCAAATCCCTGTTATTTTTATTTTTACTACCCTCTTCAAAAACTACATCTGGCCAAACCCCATGGGGTAGCAAAGAATTGCTTTGTACATTAACTTCGTAATGCTGCCAGGGCTTGGTTTGGTAATTGCGTTGAATGTTTCGCCCTCCCAGTGTTGTAAAACGGCCTATGGCAAGCCGGATTGCTGAACCGTCAGCAAGATTGAATTGTTCGAGGATCATGGATTTACCAAAACTGGTATCGCCAATGACCCGAGCCCTTTTCAAGTCCTGAAGTGAAAGAGCAAAAAGCTCGGCTGCAGATGCAGTACAACTATCGATGAGGACAGCGATTCTGCTAATTTTAAAAAAGGTATTCCCAGTAGATTTATACTCTTTATCCTTGATATGAAAACCCGTAGTTTTAAAAAGCAACCGGTCCTTGTCCCGGATAAGCTGATTTAATACATAAGCCACTTCATTGACAAGTCCTCCCTGGTTTCCACGCAAATCTATAATCAGATCTTCAGCCTTCTTCCCTTCCACAAACTCCTCCATCACTTCCATGAACTCCCTGTAGGTTCCTTTGATAAAATGGTCAATTTTCAAATAAAGAACTTTGTTGTTTACCAAATGAGCCCACTTGATCGATGGTTCTTCGAATGCTTCTGATTTCCAGGAATGGAGTTTTATTTCGTTCGTACTTCGGTGAAATGTCTTAACCCAAATGGAGTCTATTTTTGACTCTTCAATTTGAAACAGGATATCTTTCATTTGAATTGAATCCTTTTTAGCGGAGTATCCATTCAATTCAAGCAGAAAATCACCGTTGCGGATCCCGGATTTATAAGCAGCGCCATGAAGCTTCGTATTGAAAAATACAAGATTGGTATCGATCCAATAAAGCTCCGTACCTACATTAAATTCATAACCCTTTAGAGCATTCTGATATCTGGTAAAATCAGTTGGAGGAATGTATTCCGAATAAGGATCCAGGGATTCCAGGTAAGATTCAAGAGCATTTTGCAATAATGTTTCATGCTGGATGCTATCCACATATTTCGATTGAATATACGAAATGACATCTTGTAACTTTTGGGAATGATTTTGTTCAAGCTTTATTGTTCCAGTGACCTGATCCACAGAAGGTTTTACCAGTTTTACTTTGATGCCGGCATAAAAGCCAATGGCCGCAACCAATCCTAAAAGCAAGGGCTGCCAGATCTTGTATTGGGATTGAGGATCTTTGTCCATTAATAATAAGTAAACCTTCTCACCTTCGCAACGTATTTGGCAAGGCGAACCACCTGACAGGCATAACCGAATTCATTATCGTACCATGCATAAATGGTAACGGTTTTACCATCTGCAGACATGATTGTAGATGGTGCGTCTACAACACAAGCACATGTTGTTCCAACGGCGTTGCTGGACACATATTCATTGGAATTTGAATAATGCAATTGCTCTACCAATTCGCCATGTAAACTCGCATCTCTTAATCTGGCGAGAATCTGGTCCTTATCTGTATTTTTTTCAAGACTCAAATTGAGTATGGCCAGAGATACATCTGGTACCGGTACCCGAACTGCATTTCCGGTAAGTTTTCCTTTTAAATGGGGCAATACCTTTGCTACGGCACTGGCTGCGCCGGTACTGGTGATGACCATGTTGATCGGTGCTCCTCTCCCTCTTCTTGGTTTCCGGTGGAAATTATCCAGTAAATTCTGATCGCTGGTGTAAGCATGAACAGTTTCAATATGGCCTTTTTCAAGCCTAAAAGCCTCATCGATCACTTTAATGACCGGAACAATCGCATTTGTAGTACATGAAGCTGCGCAAAAAATGTTTTCATTGGCTGTATCGGCAAGTTCGTGATTGACTCCTACAACGATATTTGGAATATCTTTCCCTGGTGCGGTGAGTATGATTTCAGAAATACCCGGACGCAGATGTACGCTTAATTTTTCACGCGTATCGTATAGTCCGGTATTGTCGATCAACAAAGCATCTTTAATTCCATAATCCTCGTAGTTGATCTCCGATGGATGTCCTGCAAAAATGATTTTGATCCTGTTGCCATTTATGATGGCTTCTTTTCCATCTTCACTGACTTCTATAGCCCCCGGGAAGTTGCCGTGTATCGAATCCGTTTCGAGTAGCGCCAGACGCTTTAACACTTCCTCGTGTGGGTCTTTCATTCCGGCGCGCACCACGATGGCCTTCAACCTCAATTGTTCGCCACTGCCTGTTTGAGAAATCAGCCGTCTCGCTACCAACCTCCCAATTCGTCCAAAGCCATAAAGTACAACATCCCTCGCATCAAATTTGCCATTGCTGTTTTCGAACCCCGATATAAGTTTTGAGGTAATAAAATTCAAAAGATCTTCTGGTCCATCTTTCTTCATTTCCCACTCCGAGGCAAGTTTGCCTATATCAATTCTAGAAGGCTGAAGGCTGTCCATTTTAGAAATAATCTTAGAAATTTCCAGACTCAGGTTCAGATCAAGTGGTTTGTCGATGTAGTTTTTTGCAAACAGATGATCGCTGATGATCTGGCTCGGACGAGCATCGTAAAGATCTTTCCGGAACAAGACCAGTTCAATGGACCGGTCAAATCTGAGATCTCCGACGAGTTTACTTAATTCAAGGGCTGTTTTTTCCTTTTCCCTCCAATCTTTCAATTCGAGATCTGCAGCAAGGTTTTGGCTAACTAGACTCATATCATTTTTTTCGCAAATGTTGTAAAAAGTCGATGGCCAGCAAAAAAAACTTTATCCGGTTAACCCAGGTATTGCTTCAGCAATTTGCTCCTGGAAGCAGAACGAAGTTTATTAATGGCTTTGTCTTTTATCTGGCGGACTCTCTCGCGGGTTAGTCCGAATTTATCTCCTATGTCTTCGAGTGATTCGGGGTGTTCTACCCCTATTCCGAAATACAATTTAATCACATCGGCTTGTCTGTCGGTTAATGTACCTAAAGCTCTCTCAATTTCCTGCCGAAGGGAATCTTTGAACTCCAGTTTGGCATCCGTGGCCGGAGTGCTGTCATTTTCCAGAACATCCAGCAAGGAATTGTCTTCCCCTTCGACAAAAGGGGCATCCATGGATACGTGACGAGCAGCTACTCCCATGGTAGTCTCAACTTCTTCAGTTGGGATTTCGAGCATGGTAGCAAGTTCTTCGGCTGAAGGTTCTCTTTCAAATTCCTGCTCGAGTTCAGAAAATGCCCTGTTTATTTTATTGAGCGAACCCACTTTGTTCAGGGGTAAACGCACGATTCTCGATTGTTCTGCAAGTGCCTGCAGAATGGATTGTCTGATCCACCAAACAGCATATGAAATGAATTTAAAACCCCTGGTTTCATCAAAACGCTGAGCAGCTTTGATCAATCCCAGGTTTCCTTCATTGATCAGGTCCGACAGGGAAAGACCTTGATTCTGATATTGTTTGGCTACTGAAACCACAAAACGGAGGTTCGCTTTGGTAAGACGTTCGAGCGACAACTGATCCCCTTGTTTGATCTTTTTAGCCAGATCGACTTCCTCTTCAGGTGTCAACAAGTCGACCTTCCCAATTTCCTGTAAATATTTTTCGAGTGACTGACTCTCTCGGTTGGTAATCGACTTTGTAATTTTTAGTTGCCTCATGTAAGGGAGATTAATCTATAATTCTTTACTAACCAATAATTTATATGAAGAAAAACGATCCGGGATGAAATAAGTTGCGAAAATAATGCCATACCCGCAAAAATAGGTCTAAATAGATTTAATGTTTTGCAAATAAAAAAAGTTCAAGTTTATGACAAAAAATATGTAAACAATTCTAATATTGCCGCTTCTTGCAAGAATGCGTCATTAAATCGCAATAAATCCATCCAATGGGAAGAGTTCAGATACAAATTGATTTCATGTTCAAATCGTCGCCGGCGACGGTTTACTTATTTGCGACTCAGCCCACCTGTATGGTGCGTTGGTTCTGCGACCGGGTCGACAACATTGGCGATAGATATACCTTCGATTGGGAAGGCGATCACGAAGAAGCCACACTGGCTATCGACATCGAGGAAGAACTGGTTAAGTACGTTTGGGATGACAGAGATGAAGAATTCCTTCAATTTCGGATCTATAAAACTGACATTACCAACGAGACGATCCTTGAAGTCACAGATTTTTGCGATGACGACGAAGTCAAAGAGCAAAATGAGTTATGGGAAGTGTATATCAAGAAGTTTAAAACTTTTTGTGGAGGTTAATTCGCAGTAGATTTCCTCTCCTAATTTCAAATCTGGATCTTTGTCCAATACATCTTCCAATTTTATAGTTAAAATCTTTAAGTGGGTTAAAGATTTGAGTAACTGCCGGATATCAGCTATTTCTGAATGATCTTGGACTGTCTTCCCGATCTCTGTCTGGATATATGAATTCGTTTCCTCTTTTATTTTTTAGTTGCGATTTCTGACCATAGACCAACAAAAAACTTTAGGTATGCTGAGATCAGTATAAATTGAGGGCACTTCTAATAATCCCCTTGATTAAACAATTACTTTTTAAATATCGAAGTTGGATTTCTATTTACATATCTGCTGAACGAGCAACATAATTAAAAAACTCTGTTTAGTTTTTCTGAATCAGGTAATAAGCCGCGGTGGTATAAAAATTCCTGAAGAATGGAAGACCAGCAAAAAGTGCCGGAAGAATTTTAGGCTCCCAACCAAATTTGAATTTATAAATGGGGTTGGAAAAATAAAATCGTTTTGAAACAACAGACAACTGATGATCCCTGCAAATTTTTTCAAAGCGCTCAATATTGATTCCAGTCTCTTTGATTTCCAGCAATTCATCCACCACCGGCTGCTGTTGTTTCCCCAGCAACAAAAGTGCTTTGTAAAGAAAGCTCGGCAGCAAATGAATCCAGGGCATTTTCGACAACCATTTCGAACGGCACATTTGCTGATGACCGCCAAAGGGCATGTACCAGGGAGGAAATCCAAAAAACACCATTCCATCCTGCCTGAGAAATTTTTTTAAATGCCCGATAAATTTATGCTGGTCAGGGATGTGCTCAATTACATCTTTTAAAATGATGATATCGTAAAAACCCATGTCTCCGGAATTGGGGTCAAGCTTATAAATGTTCTCGCATAAAAATCGAACTCTCCCTTCATCTACGGAAGCCGCATGATAATCTTTGGCCAGTTCAATTCTGCTCTTGTTGAGGTCTATTCCTGTGGCGAAGGTTTCCAGTTCTAAAAATGCTTTCAGAACACCTGCTTCGGCACAGCCAATTTCCAAAACGGTATTTTTCGGTAAAATTTTTTTGTTTTCAAGAATAAAGGGAATGATAAACTCCCTGGCAGTCAGATACTGCATTTCAAAATACCTGTCCTTATCTTTATGGTATTCGAACATGAATTTAGTTGCCTGAAAATTTTGGTTTTCGCTTACTTAAAAATGCATCTACTCCTTCCTGGGCATCTTTGGTAATCATGAGATTCCCAAATGAGTCGAGTTCAAATTCAAAACCAGGCAATTCATAATCAAAATAGGAGTTTACGATTTTAATTACTTTCTGGATCGCTATGGGTGCCTTAGCTGCAATTTTTAATATAATTTCTTTTGACTTTTCAATAACCTGGTCTGGTTCAACTACATGATTCACCAAACCCAGGCGAAATGCATCATCGGCACTGATCATATCCCCGGTCATCAACAATTCAATTGCCTTCCCTTTCCCAATATAATGAACCATGCGTTGTGTTCCTCCATATCCCGGAATCAGTCCGAGGTTTACTTCAGGTTGCCCAAACCTTGCATTGGTACTTGCTACCCGGATATGGCAAGCCATAGCCAATTCGCATCCTCCTCCCAATGCGAACCCATTCACTGCAGCAATGACCGGAATATTGAGTTTTTCTATTTCAGAAAACAGCGCCTGACCTTTTCTTGCAAGTGCTATAGCTTCCTTTCTTGTCAGGCCTACAAATTCAGAAATATCGGCTCCAGCAACAAATGATTTTTGCCCGGCTCCGGTAATGATCAAACCCTTTATCTGGTCAATATCCTTTTCTATGTTGTCGATAGCTTCGTATAAGTCATTGATTACATCGTGATTAAGGGCATTCATGGTATGCTCCCTGTTGATGGTCAGGATACAAATACCATTTTCGAGTTGACTGATAACCTCTTTCATATTCTAAAAAATAAGCCGCAAATATATTCAGACTACTGCTTAAAGCAACTGGTTTAGGGAAAACCTGCTAAATGTTTCGATTTTAGGCACAACCCACACTCCAAATCGTTAATATTTAAAATTTATATAAACTTAACTCTATTTTTGCCCGAATTTTAATAAAGCCCACATGAATTTAAAATATCTTTTAGTTTGTTTTTGTCTGGTTTCTCTTCAATTGAGTGCTCAGGATGGCGATTTAAACATGAAAATAGTTGCTCATGTGCCCGCTCCGGAAGGCGGAAGCGGGATTTGGCACTTTGTCGACAAAAACGGCATTGAATATGCAGCTTTAGGTTCCAGAACAGCCCTGGTTGTTTATAGTCTGGAAGATCCTTCAAAGCCTATTGAAAGATACAGGGCATCCGGAGTCAATACCACCTGGCGGGAGGTTTTTTCTTATGGAGATTACATCTATGGAGTGACTGATGCAAGTTCAGACGGCCTGATCATCATCAATATGAAAGCAGCTCCCAATAAAATCAGCCACAAATTTTGGACAACTCAGATTACAGCCAACAATCAGACAGGAGAAATAAGTACCTGCCATACCATTTTCATCGATGAAAAGGGAATCATGAGCCTGAATGGCTGTGGAGGATGGAGGGGTGTTTTGTTTTTTGATCTAAAGCCTGATCCTGAGAATCCTGTTTTTCTTGGCTCCGAAACCAAAAGATATTGTCACGATAATTTCGTCAGAAATGATACCATGTATTCCTCCGACATTTATGAAGGACTACTTTCTATCTGGGATGTAAAAGACCCGATGAATGTCCGAGAAATGGCAACCATCAATACCCCGTTTTCATTTACGCACAATTCCTGGATTTCAGATGATTCAAAATTTGTGTTTACAACCGATGAAAGAGAAAATGCATTTGTGGCAGCTTATGACATCAGCGATTTGAGTGATATCAAATTATTAGATCAGTGGAGGCCAAAAGATACAGAAGGCACCGGGGTAATCCCTCACAATGTGAGATACCTCAATGGATATTTAATCACGGCTTACTATACGGATGGAGTTAAAATAATCGATGCCCATAAACCAGACAACCTGATTGAAGTGGGTTCTGTAGATACCTACTTTGGCAATCAAACAGGTTTTCATGGATGCTGGGGATTGAGTCCTTATTTACCTAGCGGTACCATTGTCGCTTCAGATATTGAGGGCGGTTTATTTGTGATCAAACCGGAGTATGTGAGAGCATGTTATCTCGAAGGAAAAGTTACAGATAGTATTACAAATGAGGTGATATCCAATGTTTCGGTAATTTTAAAAACTCCACGCAAAAATGAAGAAACAACCAATCTGAAAGGCCAGTATAAAACCGGCTATGCCACAGCCGGACCATACGAAGTTGAATTCACACATCCCGATTATTTGCCATTGCGTGTAGAAGTAATTCTTGAAAATGGAGTCGTCACCATTCGCGATGTGAAGATGGTTAAAAGACAGACTTTGATCCAGCGGATCATTGTCAAAGAAAAAGGGAGCCTCAAAGAAATCGAAGGAGCTCACGTTGCTATATTCAATCCAAACAGTAAAATGGAATCTGTCACCAATGCGCTTGGAGAATCCATTGTTCCGGTTTTACAGGACAATCTGGAATATCAGGTAGTTGCTGGCAAATGGGGTTATCTCCATGCCGGAGTTCTGATGGATTCTCAGAAACCCGTCAGTGATATCGTCATTCTGGTCGAGAAAGGTTATCAGGACGATTTTCTATTTGATCTTGGATGGACAACCAGCACAACCGCAACAACGGGTGCCTGGATTCGGGCCGAACCTCTGGGCACGATTAGAAACAGCAGGCCGGTTCAGACGGAGCTCGATGTAGAGAATGATTTTGGATTTGAATGCTACGTCACGGGAAATGGTTCAGCGGATCCTTCCGGCGACGATGTCGATGAAGGGACGACCATTCTGATCAGCCCCTCTATGGACCTCACTGGTTATCGCGAACCTCTACTAAACCTTAACTATTGGTTTGCCAATAGCGGCAACAACAATCCAAACGATAGTTTTAATCTCTATCTCATTTCAAATCACAATTCAACCAGCGATACGATCTATTTGCTTTCAACGCAGACCAATGATCCCAGCTGGATTGCCGTTGAAAAATTAAGGATAAAAGACTATACCTTAAACCTGAAAGATCTAAGATTGATGGCTGTTGCCGGCGATTACGGAACAGGTCATCTGGTCGAAGCTGCCATCGATGCATTTCTGATGACCGAAGGAAATCCGGTGGCTGATGATCAGGTCCACATTCAATTAGATTTTGAAGTCTATCCTAATTTGTTTTCGAGTCAGACTTATTTGAGGTTGATGCAAACAAACGCTGAAAATTTATACTATATCATTTTCGATAATTCAGCTAAGATTGTTGAAAAAAATAAGATTTCAGGACAAGCCGGATCATTTGCGATTGGAAAATCTTTGGAGCCTGGTATATACTACATACAAATACTAAGTAATGATCGCAAAAGCAAGATTGAGAAAATCATTAAGTTCAAAAATTAAAGAATAGCAAGAACGTTCCGACTCTTCTTAAAACTCAATGTGCTTGATTGAACCTAATGATAAATCATCAGATGATTCCTAATCAGGTAATATAAGATTCTTAGGAATTTTAAAAATGGTCTGGTGATTGAAAATTATTGTCCAAGCAACTACCGACAGTAAATCATTTTTGGAAATCCAAAAGCTGAACTGATTAGCAATGTGCTCAAGAAAATATGCCGGAAAAAGAACTTCACCTGGGCACCATCCACAATACAAAGTTCAACTCATACAATTTTGAATATCTTTCATTGGAAAATGTAAATCCGGAAAATTCCTGAATTTTTATTATTTTGCATAATAATCCGGTTTTTTAATGAAAATTCGGGGGTTATAATTTCATTCATAAGCCAATAAAATTCCATTCTTATGAAAAATATGATTCGGTTTTCAGTTATGCTATCCTGTGGATTTGGAATGATTGCATTTGTTTTAAATTCCTGTGATTCCCGTCATGTGCCCCGCACCATTCCTGACAGTACACCCCCAAAAATTTCAGTTCGGCTTATTGGCGAACATTTCAGCCAAACATACACAATTGAAGGCGTTACTATCGAGCCAACTCCGCCAGAAATTACACCGGATGTGAACCCAGGTAAAACATACCGGGCTATCATTACAGCAAGTGATACCGTTGGACTTTTTAATTTAAGGGTTGGACTTCACAGAGAATTTTTTGAAATTACCGATGCTACTGCTGCTGCCGGCGTTTTATCCAGTTTGGTGATAGGAAATGACAATGTCTTGGATGTAACCTTACCAATCAGTCCAGCCAAAACCAGCACTATTTTGACATTCACCATTAAGGCCAAACCAATGACTCCCGGTACCCTGGCTCCTTTTTTAGGCATGAATGTAATTGCCACAGATTTCGGTGAAGCCGGTAGAAGTTCAAATGTTTCAGGATATACGATTCCAATTGCATATTTTGCAGAATAAATGATTAGAAAAGGTCAACATTTTATTTCGATAATGGACCGAACATGCTTTACTTTGTTTCTATTCATGGTTAGTTGAAACGATGTGGATTTGGGTTTGGATTTAAATCAGATCAATATTGGCAGCGATTGTAATTAAAGCCGATTAAAAACTGGGTTTTGCAAGAACCAATCTCCAATCAGAACGATCTTCTAATTTATTTTTGAAACAAAATGAGATTCGCTTAGATATTGACTTTTGTCGTTTTTTTTGCGATTTATAAAATCGAAATTCCATTGGATTTTAATTTTAAAATAAACTCCTGTCTCCCGGTATCTAAAAAATTTCGCGAATCGGGCATACATTACTTTTCGGATGCTTGCGAATTTGTCAAAAACATCCCCTATGGTCGCAACAAGAATAAATTTGAATTCCTTTCTGTTTTTACAGAGAATTCCGGAACCTGCAGTACAAAGCATGCCTTGCTTAAACAACTATCCACAGAAAATGGAGAAGATGCAGTAAAACTCATTCTGGGAGTTTATAAAATGTCAAAAGAAAACACCGGTGAGGTGGGAAAGGTGCTGATGGAGTTTAAACTCAATTATATCCCGGAAGCTCATAATTATTTGAAGATAGGAGGAAATATTGTGGACTGCACAAATCCTTATTTCTCCACCCAAAACTATGCGGAAGATATTTTGTTAGAAATTGAAATTGAACCTTATCAAATTACAGAATTTAAAGTTAACTTTCATAAAAATTTTCTCAAACAATGGCTTTTAACCACTCCGGATATTCCTTATAATCCGGAAGAATTATGGATCATCAGGGAAAAGTGTATTTTGAGTTTAGCTTCAACGTAAGTGCTTTGGTTTCACTTGAGGCAACATTTTTACAGATTAAAAAATATTTTAAATACAAGTAGTTTAAGAATAAGACCCATTGGCACATTTTGGTTTGATCGGTAAATCATTGAAACACTCTTTTTCGAAAACCTATTTTGAATCAAAGTGGGCAAGAGAAAATATCTTCGGTCATGAATATACCCTATATGAACTTGAAAATGAATCCGCCTTGGATGATTTTCTAAAACGAGAACAAAATCTTCACGGACTGAATGTTACGATCCCTTATAAAACCAGCATCATTAAATACATCCATGAACTCACTGAAACCGGTATGGACATCCAGGCAGTGAATTGCCTTCGTAAAATGGATGGGGCCTGGATTGGACACAACACTGATGCCGATGCATTTTTACTAAGTTTAGAAAATTTCTTACCATCTGAATTTCCCCACAAAGCTTTGGTTTTGGGCAGTGGTGGGGCTTCTCAAGCCGTTAGACATGCACTAAAAATCAAGGGAATTGGATTTCAGGTAGTCTCTTCCTCAGGCAAGGGATTGAGTTATGAACACCTGCGGTTAAATTGGGATCCAGCCTGGAAACTCATTATCAATACCAGCCCATTGGGCATGTTTCCCGATGTCGATGCATGTCCTGATCTCCCTTACGACCGGTTTGACGAAAGTTTCTACCTCATGGATTTGGTCTATAATCCTGAAAAAACCCTATTTTTGACTCTGGGAGCAGAAAGAGCTTGCCATATTAAGAACGGCCTGGAAATGCTGCACCTGCAAGCGGAATTATCCTGGTTATTCTGGAACCAATAAATCAACTATGGAAGAAACTGACGAGCCTCATTTGGACTTTAGCAATACGGAGATAGCCTTTTCCCATAAGTCAGACAGAGAACTCCGCAAGACCTACTGGCTGTTTAAATTTATGAACAAACCCAAAGTGGTCAGCGTTGGAAATTTTTTGGGCAACCTTGCTGCAAAATTTCCCTTTCATCTTTTTGACCCGCTTATTCGAGAAACTATTTTCTATCAGTTTTGTGGAGGAACCAGCTTATTGGAATGTCAAAAAGTGGTCGATAAACTCCATTTCAAAAATGCGCTCACTATTCTCGATTTTGGTGTCGAAGCCAAAGAAACGGAAGACGATTTCAACAAGACGCTCGAAGAAAATCTACGCGCCATTGAATTCGCAGCATCGAATCCCAATGTACCTGGAATCAGTACCAAACTTACCGGTTACATACCTTTCTCTGTGCTGGAAAAATTGCATTCGGGTGATCCTTTAAATGCCCACGATCAAATTGCCTGGGAACGACTCGAGGAGCGATTTGTAGAGCTTTGCAACAAAGCACTTGAACATGGAGTTTCTCTTTTCATAGATGCAGAAGAATCCTGGATACAAAATCCAATTGACCAGTTGGTAGATAAATATATGGTCCTTTACAATAAAGAAAAGCCGATTATATATAATACTTTCCAGATGTACAGGAAGGGTAAGCTCGATTATTTGAAAGCAAGTTTTGAAGATGCTCGTTCTAAAAATTATATCCTGGGAGCTAAAATTGTGAGAGGTGCCTATATGGAAAAAGAAAGGCATCGTGCAAAGGAATTGGGCTATGAAGATCCAATCATGCCAAACAAAGAACAAACTGATATACAATACGATGATTCTATAAGATTTTGCATAGATCATCACGAACAAATCAGTTTGTGCAACAGCAGCCATAATAAAAAGAGTACATTACTCCAAACTGAACTGATGACGCAAAGGAACATCGCAAAGGATCACCCTTTTCTCAACTTTTGTCAATTGCTGGGGATGAGCGATAACCTGACTTTTAATCTTGCTTCCCAGGGTTATTGCGTTGCTAAATATGTCCCCTATGGTCCGGTAAAGGAAATTATTCCTTATCTGACACGCAGAGCTAAGGAAAACACCAGTATCACCGGCGATATGAGCAGGGAATTAGGCTTGTTGCACACCGAAATGCTCAGACGTGGATTATTGAATAATTGATTAAATTTGCCCTGGCCTTATCTTTTTGAAAAACTTATTATTGTAAATCAACTGAATCTTTCCTTATGAAAAAACTCGGATTATTTGTTTGTCTGTTATTCGTTTGTTCCATTTCCAATGCTCAAAAAGTATATGCCTGGTGGGATGCCGGAGTAAAGCTCGGTTATGGCCTTACCGGTTTTCTGAATTCCAATATACTCGACGACAGTAAATACGATTATAAATTGAGCACAGGATATTCATTAGGGGGCAAATTTGGGATGTTCTTTGGTTTGTATAATGGATTTACCATTGAAGCAAATCTTGCCTCTTACAACCAGGAATTTGAATATTCCAGAAATAACACCCAACTCATTCATGAAATCAACTGGAAAAACCTGGATCTGGCCCTTTTATATCGCAACCAAAGAAATGGTGTGTATGTGGAGTTAGGCCCCATGCTATCGCTTATAAACAAAGTAAACCAGTATGATCCTGCCGATCCGGAAAAAACAGATGTTAAAAAATACTACGAAAAAAATTATATCTCTGGTGTGTTTGGAGTCGGTGGATATATCTTCAACTACGAGAACTTCACAACGATGCTAGGCATTAGACTGGGATATGGCTTCACAGATATGGTCAATGATGAAGGCAAAGCAGCCGGATTCCCCAATCCTTCATCAGCAAGTCAACCCTATGCTTCAGAAAAAAGCACCAATGCTGCATTTGTCCAGTTAAATCTCGAATTCAATTTTGCTCTGGGATACTATGGAAGATCTTCCTGTAGCAAGCGAGCTTCCTTGTTCAAAATGTAAACAAGCTTCGCAAGTTTTCCGGATTATAGCAAAATGGAAAATAAAGATCCTGTCAGGTTTTTATAAAAACTCTGATTGGCAATTGATGCTGAAAGCCCTACTGGAATTCCCGGCGAACCCAGTGCCTACTCAGTGATCTCTGCGGTTCAATTCGCGACATTTACTTTTTTTGTATTTCCCGAAATCTCCAACCCTATTTTTTGGTTGAAGTTTCCTCATTTTTTTTTAACCGAGGAGCTCGCGAAGGAGGCGCGGAGACCTCAGGGAATATCCGTTTCCCCAAAATCCTTTTTTGCCCATTGACAGTAAAATTATCAATAAATGAAGCTGGGCTCCAGCAGACTTGGTTACCCAGATTGTATGCATGGTGAACTGATGAACCCAGAAACTCCGGTTTTTCAGTCTCAGGCAACCAACCTGGCCCAAATCAGAGCCCCGGTTATGCAGCCGCAACAGATAATTGGGGGCCAAAAGGTTAAACAAGCCATGATTACGAACATCGAGCCAAAAATGATGAGGTAAATATGAAGGACTCCTTTAAAAATAGCGGTATCGATCTGGTTTTTCATCAGGAACCAAAGCAGAAATCCTCCAAATAAACAAATCAAAGTGAAGCAGGAACTCAAGGCAGTAAATATTTCAGAATACGTTCTGAAGATCCCGCCTCCAAGATCCATCTGATAAGTGCTTGTGATTTCAATAAGTTGTTTTTCCTGGTCGTTTTGGGGTTGTGGTTTGCTCACAAAGCTCAGGGAATGAAAAACAGCGGTCAGGATCAGAAAAAAAACTGCTGCTCTCAAAGCCAGTTTAAAATTTTTGGAAATCATGGTGGTGTTGTTAGTTTGTTTCCAAAGATAACAAAGAAATTGGTTTCTAAGCGGTCCTGAAATTCTCAATTAAAATTTCAAGCAAAATATTGAATCAACTTTGTCTTGAGCTTATCAAAAGATACAGAACAAAATGCCAATCCATATTACGAGCATTCATGCATGATCCCCTGTATTGAAAAATTTCCTAACGATCGTTAGTTGTTCATGGCATCAATTCCCGGAAGCACTTTCCCTTCGAGCATTTCCAACATTGCTCCACCCCCGGTAGATACAAAGCTGACCTGGTCCGCTAACTTAAATTTTTTTACCGCCGACACAGAGTCTCCACCACCTACCAGCGAGTAAGCGCCATTGGTACTTGCTTCAGCGATAGCCAGAGCGATCTCCCGGGTCCCTGTTTCGAATGCAGGTTTTTCAAATACGCCCATGGGTCCGTTCCAGATAAGCGTCTTCGAATTTAATATCTCATCCCTGTAGCGTTCGATGGTTTGGGGTCCTATATCGAGTCCCATTTGGTTTTCCGGCACGTTTTGGTCTGTACATAACATTGCCGGGCCCTGATCATCAAAACTGTGGGCTGCGAGGTGATCTACCGGAAGCAACAACTTCACATTTTTAGCCCGGGCTTTTTGAATCAGGTCGAGAGCCAATTCAAGTTTATCTGTTTCACAAAGTGAATGGCCAATTTCGTAGCCTTGTGCTTTTAATAAAGTATATGCCATTCCGCCTCCAATTAAAATAGCATCGCAGAATTCCATAAGATTGGATATAAGCAAGATCTTATCTGAAACTTTAGCACCACCCAAAATTGCGGTACATGGCTTTACCGGATTCTCGAGCACTCTTTTGCCATTTTCCACCTCGCGCTGCATGAGAAATCCAAATGCTTTGTGGTTTTTATCGAAATAGCGGGCTATGGTTGCGGTACTTGCATGTTCCCTATGGGCAGCTCCAAAAGCATCGTTGATGTAAAACTCGCCCAGAGCTGCAAGCTGTTGAGCAAACTCCGCCTGTCCTTTTTCTTCTTGTTTATTAAATCGCGTGTTCTCGAGCAGGAGAATTTCTCCGGTTTCCAATGCATTCCTTTTATCAATGCTGTCGGGTCCGCCACAATCGGTGGAAAACAAGACCCTGACATTGAGCATTTCTTCCAGTTTTTTTGAAATAGGCTTCAACGAAAATTTTGCAAAGTTGATTTGACCATCTGGCAGTAATTCTTTTAAAGGCCTTCCCAGATGAGACATGATGATCACCCTGGCTCTTTGATCGATTAAATATTTTATCGTATCCAGTGACTTTGCAATTCTTGTATCATCCTGAATAATCCCTTCTTTTATGGGTACATTAAAGTCTACCCGCAGCAAAACATATTTGCCAGACAATTCCAAATTCTTCACTTCAACTTCAATTAATGGTGAGCAAATTTAATACACAAGTCTGCAAGCCTCGCCGAATAGCCAGCTTCATTATCATACCAGGCCACTACCTTCAGGTATCCGTCTTTGTAATTTGTAAGAGGTGCATCAAAAATAGCACTGTGTGTATTTCCTATAATATCGGTGGAGACCAAAGGTTTTTCAGAATATTCGAGTATGCCCTTGAGTCTGTTGTTAGCCTCCTCTCTAAACATTTGATTTACAGCGTCTGCATCAGCAGGTTTTTGCAGCTTGCATACCAGTTCGATCAAAGACCCGGTAATGATAGGCACCCGGTAAGATGACGCCATCAGTTTCCCCTTTATAGCCGGGTAAACGGCTTCCACTGCAGATCCGGCTCCGGTGCTGGTGGGGATGATATTCATCGATGCTGCTCTGGCCCTTCTTAAATCCTTATGTGGCGCATCCTGTAGTCTTTGGTCCTGGGTAAAAGCATGGATGGTATTCATGCTGGCAAATTCAATTCCGAAATTTTCGTGGATCGCTTTCAATACCACCGCAAGGCAGTTGGTCGTGCAAGATGCATTGGAAATTACGAATTCCCCACCAGGTAAAACCCCGTCGTTGACGGTAGTCACGAAGGTGGGTATATCGGAGTCTTTGGGAGGTGCAGATAAGATCACTTTTTTTGCCCCCGCATCGATGTGCATACTGGCGGCTTCCCTGGTGAGATAGATCCCCGTACATTCCAGGACCAAATCAATTTGAAGTTCTTTCCAGGGCAGATTTCTGGGATCTTTCTGGTTAAACGTCAGTAATTCTTTGCCATCAACCAAGATAGCCTTTTCATTAAAACCCACGTTTTTTTGAAATCTTCTTTGTGCAGTATCGAACTCCAATAAATGAGCTAAAGTGGGTATATCGGTGAGATCATTGATTGCAACGACCTCAATTTCAGGCCTGGAAGATAGAAAACGGTAAGTTAACCGTCCGATTCTCCCAAATCCGTTGATGGCGATTCTTTTCATAATTTGTTACTTAGCTGCAAAATAAATAGAAAATGGCCGCAAATGTTCAGTGAATTTAGAAACTGCTTTATATTTGCACCTCTTTTGACGGCCCGTTCGTCTAGGGGTTAGGACACAAGATTTTCATTCTTGGAACAGGGGTTCGATTCCCCTACGGGCTACATTACTTTCCCCTACGGGCTACATCAGATTTATCATTCCCGCCCAACTTTCATTTCCATATCAATTTATTTCCATTCCGATACTGGGGTTCCCTACCTGACTGCGTTAACCTCTGTCTTTGTTTCATAACCCGGTTGCAGTCACGCAGGCAGGGATTCCCCTACGGGCTACATTACTTACCCCTACGGGCTACATCAGATTTATCATTCCCGCTCAACTTTCATTTCCATATCAATTTATTTCCATTCCGATACTGGGGTTCCCTACCTGACTGCGTTAACCTCTGTCTTTGTTTCATAACCCGGTTGCAGTCACGCAGGCAGGGATTCCCCTACAGGCTACATTACTTTCCCCTACGGGCTACATCAGATTTATCATTCCCGCTCAACTTTCATTTCCATATCAATTTATTTCCATTCCGATACTGGGGTTCCCTGCCTGACTGCGTTAACCTCTGTCTTTGTTTCATAACCCGGTTGCAGTCACGCAGGCAGGGATTCCCCTACGGGCTACATTACTTTCCCCTACGGGCTACATCAGATTTATCATTCCCGCCCAACTTTCATTTCCATATCAATTTATTTCCATTCCGATACTGGGGTTCCCTACCTGACTGCGTTAACCTCTGTCTTTGTTTCATAACCCGGTTGCAGTCACGCAGGCAGGGATTCCCCTACGGGCTACATTACTTACCCCTACGGGCTACATCAGATTTATCATTCCCGCTCAACTTTCATTTCCATATCAATTTATTTCCATTCCGATACTGGGGTTCCCTACCTGACTGCGTTAACCTCTGTCTTTGTTTCATAACCCGGTTGCAGTCACGCAGGCAGGGATTCCCCTACAGGCTACATTACTTTCCCCTACGGGCTACATCAGATTTATCATTCCCGCTCAACTTTCATTTCCATATCAATTTATTTCCATTCCGATACTGGGGTTCCCTGCCTGACTGCGTTAACCTCTGTCTTTGTTTCATAACCCGGTTGCAGTCACGCAGGCAGGGATTCCCCTACGGGCTACATTACTTTCCCCTACGGGATACATCAGATTTATCATTCCCGCTCATTTCATTTCCATATCAATTTATTTCCATTCCGATACTGGGGTTCCCTGCCTGACTGCGTTAACCTCTGTCTTTGTTTCATAACCCGGTTGCAGTCACGCAGGCAGGGATTCCCCTACGGGCTACATTACTTTCCCCTACGGGCTACATCAGATTTATCATTCCCGCCCAACTTTCATTTCCATATCAATTTATTTCCATTCCGATACTGGGGTTCCCTGCCTGACTGCGTTAACCTCTGTCTTTGTTTCATAACCCGTTTGCAGTCACGCAGGCAGGGATTCCCCTGCGGGCTACATTACTTTCCCCTACGGGCTACATCAGATTTATCATTCCCGCCCAACTTTCATTTCCATATCAATTTATTTCCATTCCGATACTGGGGTTCCCTGCCTGACTGCGTTAACCTCTGTCTTTGTTTCATAACCCGTTTGCAGTCACGCAGGCAGGGATTCCCCTACGGGCTACATTAGTTTCCCCTACGGGCTACTTCAGATTTATCATTCCCGCTCAACTTTCATATCCATATCAATTTATTTCCATTCCGATACTGGGGTTCCCTGCCTGACTGTGTTAACTTCTGTCTTTGTTTCATAACCCGGTTGCAGTCACGCAGGCAGGGATTCCCCTACGGGCTACATTACTTTCCCCTACGGGCTACATCAGATTTATCATTCCCGCCCAACTTTCATTTCCATATCAATTTATTTCCATTCCGATACTGGGGTTCCCTGCCTGACTGCGTTAACCTCTGTCTTTGTTTCATAACCCGTTTGCAGTCACGCAGGCAGGGATTCCCCTACGGGCTACTTAATAAACCTGCGCAAGTGCGGCTGCTTTTCCAATGAAACGGCTTAATTATCTAAGAACTGAAAATTTATTCTGATCTCTTTATTCATCATTTCGTTTCGCTCTAATAAAAATTATCGCTTATTCAATCAATGATCTATCGAAAATCCGACTAGATTCAATTGTAAATCATTTAAAATAAAGAATTTTACAGCTATTAACTACTTTATTTTGAGGTTGAAAGTTGTTGTATATGTGCTTAGAAGCAAGGCTGATAATGCTCGTTATGTTGGTATGACAACTGATTTGAATCGCCGTTTGGCCGAACACAACGATGGAAAAAATCGATACACTAAAGGACACATTCCTTGGAAAATAGTTTACTCTGAAAATTGTGAGAATTGGGAATTAGGAAGAAGAAAAGAAAAATATTACAAAACTTCTGCTGGTCGAAATTACATTAATAAGATATTAGCAAACCAAAAGAATGATGTGTTCCCTGCCTGACTGCGTCTAAAAATTCCATACAATAAATCTTTTGTTGCAGTCACGCAGGCAGGGATTCCCCTACGGGCTACATTACTTTCCCCTACGGGCTACATCAGATTTATCATTCCCGCCCAACTTTAATGGTTTTTTCCAAATTATAACCAGTACGGGTTTTAGGGCTACTTACATAATGAGCCCTGGAAAAGAGGAGTTGATAGTCATTATCAAAATATAGAAGCTTATAGTTTCCCGTCTAACTTCAGGTTTGTTCTTTGTAATTTTACCAAACAATAGCCAACTACTAAGTTAGACCTTATTAAAAAATCAAAAAAAATCAAAAATTATGACTGGACAACGTAAGAACCCTTTCACCTGGGTGGAAATTTATGTAAATGACATGAGCCGTGCTCAACAATTCTATGAAACTATTTTAGACATGAAAATGACTGAACTTCCCATGCCCGAAGGAATGGCGGAAATGCAAATGTTGAGTTTTCCCTGGGCTGAAGGAGAGAAAAATATCAGCGGTGCCCTGGTAAAAATGAAAGATATGAAACCCGGAACTGGCGGAACATTGGTTTACTTCGCCTGCGATGATTGTGCCCTGGAAGAAAGTAGGGTTGAAAAAGCTGGCGGAAAAGTATTTCAAACAAAAATGGCCATAGGTGATTATGGTTTTTGTTCCATTATTTCCGACTCCGAAGGGAATACAATCGGATTACATTCTATGAAATAAATCAATAAAAAATTTAATTATGAAACTAGGAGCATTTTCAATCAGCCTTGCTGTAAAAGATATCCATAAATCTGTAGAATTTTACAAAAAATTAGGGTTTACAGAAAAAGGAGGAAACATTGATCAAAACTGGGTTGTACTCAAAAATGAAAACGCAGTTATTGGACTTTTTCAGGGAATGTTTGAAAACAACATCATCACGTTTAACCCGGGTTGGGATGCTCATGCACAAAACTTAGAAGAGTTTGATGATGTTAGAACCATTCAAAAACAACTCAAGACAGCCGGGCTTACTTTAGAAAGAGAATCAGACGAAACCACTGTCGGCCCGGAATATTTAACATTGACCGATCCTGATGGTAATAACATCTTGATAGACCAACATCGATGATCAAAATTTTTAACCAATTAAACCCATAAAAAGGCAACCGGAAGTGATTTAATCTTTGCCAGATTTTTCTTCAATCTGGTCAACTGGTATATTAAATACTCAATTGAACAGCGGTTTATCTTGGAATCTCACTGGTATCGATTTCGATCACAAGATCTTCTTTAACCAAATCCCCGTATGCTGTGCTGTCGATAATGACAGAATCAACGGAGAGAACAGGCTCCTCAACATCTATGATAATCTCTTCCATCACTTCCATGAATGTATCTGATTGACTCGCTGAAACATCGTAATTCTGTCTGAGATTTGAAGAATCCGAACCCGCTTTTATTACAATTCCGGTATTCAAAACTGCCCGCTTTTTGCCTGATTGTTTTTCGGACTTCCTATGGTTGTTGTCAGAAATTAATGACCCTTGTCCATCACCCGAAATTTGGAATCCTAATGCTGTGGAGATGCCTGCCCCTACCACTGCAGAACTCAATAAAATTGCTATCAAACCCGTTTTCATAACTCGCTTTTTGAATTGGACGAGCGGGTACAAGTAAAGTCAAATTTCGAATTGCTAAAAAAGAGTTAAATAACTTCACCACTCTTAATTCCTCTAAGCAAACCTTACTTGATGATACGGGATCCGTTATCGCACCAATCCGGACAAGGACCTGTATATCCTTTAAGCCCAGCGGAATAGTATTGGAATCCTTTAGGATGGTTTATAGTTTCAGTAAGAAAAGTATCGGTAGCTGTATTTTGGACCAAGGAGATAAATATGGTTTTTTTCAAGTTGTCCTCATTTCCCGGATACAACCTATATCCCCTTATATTCGGGTCATTTGTAATCACATTATTTAGGTAAATAATCAAATCCCTATCTAAACTGTAACCAGATGAATCTGCCGGGTGCATAGCCAAATAATTCCTGTAAGCCAGCCTCAATATATTGACATCTTCGACAATTGTAATGCTTGAAGGAGGCGGAGGCGTGTCCAGACAGTTTTTAAGGTACTCTCTATATCTGTCGCAACATTCCGAGGTCAGACAGGGTTCCCCTGGTGTATTTCCGTCAGGACAATCTTTTACAATGTATCCAATAATAATACCTGCGACAAGGCAGGTAAAAGCAATGATAATTTGTTTCATAAGTTGGTATTTGTTTTGATTTACAATAATAATTCCTTAAAAGTAAGGCATTCTGTAGATTTGTACTCACATGAAAGCTTATTATTTTTTAATGGCCTGGTTATTCTTTGGAAGTGCTTGCTCTCCAAGAAAGAGTGCTGTCGCGATCCCTGTCAGTGATTATTGCAGGAGTATAATGGATCCTCTTTATTTCATTCCGGCCGCTTCAAAAGCATATCATCTTCTCCACTTTAATAACGAAACCAGTTCAGCTGAAAACATCCTGAAGGAAAATATCCAAAAATTCAAATCTTCCTTGGCGATAGACTCATTTGTAATTTACAGTACTTACTATTTATTATTCCCAGATATTTCAAACATCGATTCAGAATTTACTAAGACGCTTGTCGAAGAACTCCAAAATCTTACAAATTCCATACAAAGAGAAGACTTAAAGTCCTTGATGCATTTCGCCCTGAATGGATATTATTATCAATCCAGAAATGCCGTACAATCCTTTAATCAGGCCCATAAAATAAATTCAAATTCCCCAGCTGCAACTAAAGATCTGCGAATCCTATCTGCAATATCATTAGCACGCGCAAATGAATTAGCTCAAGATTACAAATCTGCATTAAGCAATTTATTTAACGCTTATTATATTTCTGAAGAAATCCAAATTGACTTCTACATACGAATGGTGTTGAATGAAATTTCCAGTTTCTATATCCGGAATAATTTACATGAAAAAGCATATGAGTATAAATTAATGGAGTTAAATTTATTCGGAGAGGATTCCCTATCTTTTCAGTACGCAAATCTGGTAAAGCTGGAGTGCATACGCAGAATTAATAAAGATGGTTCATTCAACTTTGAGGACTGGAAAAAAATAGTAGATTATTCCATAAGAAACCATGTACAAAGGTTGACAGTATATTGCTTCGCGTTTTTAAGAACAAGTTACCTCGACGCCGATAAAGCCACTCAATTATATAAAATTTATACAGATTCGTTTCCCGACGAATTTCAAAAATTTAAAAGCCAACAATACAATAATTATCTGCGCTTAATGGCTACATATTACGAATCTTCAGGAAGAATCGACTCTGCAAATTATTATTTCAATGACGCAATAAATAATTTGAATTATTCTGGTAAAAATCCGGGTCACGTTTATTCGTTGTACATAAGATATGGTGATTTTCAACTGAAATTGGGCAACCAAAACAAAGCTCTGGATGCATATACCAAGGCGTTTCATGCTGCCAACCAATTAAATATAGCCAAACACCAACTCATTGCTGCTGAGAAGCTCAGAAATATTTATCAGGCCCAAAATCAGGACAGTGAACCCCTTAAATTTATTCAATTCTATCAGGTGCTTCTGGATAAAGTCGATAGCATTTCGCATGACCGGGAAATCGTAAAAATGGAAATAGACAACGGCGAACAAATTCTTAAATTACAAAAAAGGCTTGAAGAAGAAAAGCTTCAGCATGTTCATCAGAATCAATACAATCTGATCTCCGTTTTCATAGCTCTTGTTTTTTTAATACTCCTTGCTTCAGTACAATTTCATGTTCCTATTTGGATCATCAGGACATTGGGTTTTTTGGCCTTTATTTTTTTATTTGAATTTTTCATTCTAAAACTTGACAAGCAAATCCATTCCATCACTCATGAAGTCCCCTGGAAATTGTTTGCATTGAAGGTAACCCTGTTTGCAATATTATTGCCCTTACATCATTGGCTTGAAAAAAAAGTGGTGCACTATTTAGTTGCGAAAAGAGCTAATGATTCGCAATTCATTAAGCTTGATTTTCAATATTTAATAACCTGGTTCAGGAAATGGAACAATCCGGATTAATCGATAATCCATTCGCTGTGAAGAATAAACTTCTGCATTAGAAATGTCTAGAATATGCACCATGCACCTCTTCATCTGGATATGATGCAGCGTATGATAAACGTTGTTTCTGCCCGGAGATTGGGCAAATTAAAATTGATTAACTGAAAACCTATTCCGCAGCCGGAGCCTGTTCTCTCACTCCAATATTGCGTTCCTTGATCCTTGCTTTTTTACCTGAAAGGCCTCTTAGGTAAAATAATTTTGCCCTGCGAACCTTGCCCTTTTTGATCAATTTTATTTCGGCAATATTGGGAGAAGATATGGGAAAAATCCTTTCGACACCAACCCCGCTGGATACCTTTCTGACTGTAAAGGTCTTGTTTTTGCCTTCTCCGCGGATGTTGATCACGTCGCCTTTGAAATCCTGAATACGCTCCTTGTTTCCTTCAATGATCTTGTAACTGACCACAATGGTGTCTCCCGGTGAAAATTCCGGAATACGGCTAATGTCCATCAATTGATCCTGTACGTATTTAATGAGTTCCATGGCTCGTGTTTTAAGAACTTTAAAAAGAGTCGCAAAGGTAAGAAATTATCTCCAAACATCAGGAGAACATTTTACTATCATTAACGAATTAAGGTTGCAAAACCCTTATTTTCAATGGGTTCGCCTCTGGGAGTTTTGTATTTCAGGGTATAGACATATACTCCATTGGGGAGATTTTCACCTGCATTGTCTTTCCTTCCGTTCCATCCCACCAGGGGATCATTGGTCTGAAACACCCTGGAACCCCAGCGATCCCATACCGATAAATCGAAATCGCTCAGTCCGTAGGTATACCCCACTCCAACAAATTCATCATTGTTTGCATCCCCATTGGGTGTGAACGCATTGGGCAGATAATAAGTTACAATAGGCACCACATCGATATATTTGATCAAGGTATCCTTGCAACCATTGATGTTGTTGGCGATGAGTTGAATTTTCTGAATTCCGGTGTCCCGAAAGGTATATTGAAAAAAGGCCTGGGTGAGCCGATCAGAATTGTTGATTTCCCAATTACGCGAAGTAGCAAATGTGGATTGATCGGTAATGCTGACTCGTGGATTAAATATGTTTATTTTATCGGGGTTGATTTCAAACTGAGCATCGGGCGATTGACGAACATTAATCAGCTGGTTATAATTCCTTTCCGTATAGCATCCGATCGGGGAGGTTACTTCCAGCTTCAATGAATAGGTTCCACCCGCCTCATAACGGTGACAAGGCGATAAACCTTTTCCACTGGTACCATCTCCAAAATCCCATATCACCGTATAACTGGTATCAATGGGCACTGATAGATTGGTGAGACAGACATTTAATGGAGAACATCCATCGGTTTGATCCGGATCGATGATCAGCAATGGCGGAACGGGATAATACGGTATGGTAAGGGTGGTATCTGCCAAACATCCATTGATATCTTTAACTTGTAAGCGAATTTGTTTTCGACCCGGTGTAGGAAACGTGAATTCCGGATTTTGAAGTGACATTGATCCTTCACCGGAAAAATTCCAATTCCAGGATATCAAATTATTACTCCCGGAATAAGATAGATCTGTAAACTCTATGGGCCCGGCAACACAGGTATCGTACTGATATGAATAATCCGCATGGATTTCAGGAAAAATGTTGACCAGTATATTCAGTGAATCTGAGCATAATGTTCCTTTATTTACAAACATTTTTCCCCGATAGGTTCCGATCTGAGGAAAGTTGAATCTGGCATTTCTATTGTTATCGCTTTGAATAAGGCCCTGAATATCAAACTCCCACAGATAACTCGAAATGAATTGTACATCGGTACTGCGATTCTCAAAATCGACATCGAATGCGCCACAAGAATTTAAAACGTAAGTTTCGCCACTGGCCATCACTGAATCAGCTTGTACTTTAGCGAATACTTTGGGCTCACAATACGTCACGTTAAACTGAAAATCACGACGGGTTTCTGTGAGCAGGATTCCATTTCTGAATTCTTTGATACATACTCCAACCACGTATTGGCCTTGAACCTCCGGAGTTCCGCTGATGATACCGGTAATCGGATCTATGGTCACCAGTGGATTTCCAGCCATAGGGTAAATGGTTGAATACAGGGGCGCTTTAAATGTAACCGGCAAATAGGGGGGTAAACAGGAAGACGGATCCGGCGTAACCCCAAAACAGCTGTTTCTGCCTCCGGGAGTTCCATCTTGTCCGCCGGCTATCAAGGGCGTACAAAACTCATAAGTTACAAGATCCCCTTCCTTGTCTGTGGCTGAGTGGTCGTATTCAATTGGATTATTCACACAGACCACAACGGGAGGAAAACTTTTGAACAGAGGGCTGTTATTGCACAAACGCTGGGCTTCGGCAGTGATTTCCAAGGTCAGGGCCGCACCCGCTTCCCCAGGACGTATGATGTTGCTTATGGTCTCATTTCTGCAACATCTTTGATATGAAATATAATAGGAACCCGAAGACAACATGCTGAGGTTTCCTGTAACGAACTGATACGTGCCCTCTTCCACACAGACACCCCTCGGTACGATCAGGCAGGGATTATTGGCTTTGGGATCGATGACCACAATTGGTCTTAAATAGTTGATATTTGATATGTCTTTAATAAATCGAAATCTACCATCTGACATTTTTTCATAAATCCCAAATTTGGCATCGGTATCAAATAGAGCACCTTCAGGATTGCTGCAATCCCTGTACAGTTTCATGGTAACTCTGAAATTGACCAGTTTTCTGGAGGTATCCGATAAAACGCATTCGTAATACATATCTCCCCCAATAATATGCTTGGCATGTATATCGATGTTTGGATAACCAAATACCAACAGAAAGCAAATAAAAATGCTATTTCTTAAAATCATGTATATCAAAGCAAACGATTGGAAACGTTAATTGGTTATGTAAAAATAATGGATAATCTAAAAAATCCGGTTTTATAGATAACTCTTAACACAAGACATGCAATTAAACCCCATTGAAGAAGCACAAATGGCTGCAAATCTGCTCAAACAGGGAAAGACGCTCCTGTACCCCACAGATACGATTTGGGGGATCGGCTGTAGTATTGCGTTTCCCGATGCCATTCTAAAGATTTATGAAATCAAGGGAAGGGATGTCCAAAAATCGCCCATTCTGCTGGTCTCTTCATTGGAAATGTTAAACAGATACATCGTTAGGATCCATCCGAGAATAGATACCCTTCTCAGCTTACACGAGCGGCCGCTAACCGTCATTTACCCAAAAACAAAAGATCTCCCGGACCTGGTTCTGGCTCAGGATGGCTCGGTCGCTATGCGCATCTGTAAAGACCCTTTTTGCAAAGCCATGATCGAACTGACCAATGAACCTCTGATCTCCACTTCTGCCAATCTATCTGGTCAGTTGAGTCCGGGAAAGTTTGATGAAATCTCGGATGAGATTAAACAGAAAGTAGATTATGTTGTAAAACACCGGCAAAATGACCGGGAATATGGGTTAGCCAGTACCATCATCCGTTACGATCCGGAAGGGGAAATTGAAGTCATCCGGCCCTAACTAAAAAGCGGATTTATTTCGGATTTTCAGGATTCCCCATGTTAAGTTCGCTTGAATAGCCGTTTAGCTCAATAAATATAAATTAAATAAATATGAAATAATATGAGCATTATTGTGCCAATTCAAGCCAAATATTAAAATTTATTAATTTATTTTGTTAAAACTCTCCCAATTTGATCAAATTGATCAAAATTTTTGAATAATTTTGAGCTTTCTATTATTTCACTTTAAATTAATAATCCATGTCAACCAACCGGAGCGCGGCCCTTAACCTGTTTTTATCCAGGCCCAAAAGCCCAAAAGAGCGGGAAAACAAAAAAATTTCGAGCTATTATGCCGAGAATGTTTTCACCGACAACAAGATGAAGTCTTATCTGTCACATGAAGCTTATAAAGCCTACCAGCAAAGCCTTCAAAACGGGCAAAAAATTTCGAGAGATCTGGCAGACCAAATAGCCGCCGCTTTGAAATCCTGGGCCATGGAAAACGGAACCACGCATTATACACACTGGTTTCAACCATTGACCGGAAGCACGGCAGAAAAGCACGATTCCTTTTTTACCATCAATTCATCGGGTACTGCCCTGGAGCGATTTGACGGCGATGCTTTGGTTCAGCAGGAACCCGATGCCTCTTCATTTCCAAGCGGAGGCTTGCGGGCAACTTTCGAAGCAAGGGGTTATTCTGCATGGGACCCGCTTTCACCCGCATTTATCATGGACATTGCCGGTTCTAAAACACTTTGTATCCCAACCGTATTCATTTCATATACTGGGGAAGCATTGGATCACAAGGCTCCTTTACTTCGTTCCATAGAAGCTCTGGACAAGGCTGCCACAGGAGTAGCCCGATATTTTGACAGGTTTGTCAACAAAGTGACCGCAACTTTAGGTTGGGAACAGGAATATTTTCTCATCGATAAAGCCATGTATTATGCTCGTCCGGACTTAATGGCCGGTGGAAGAACTATATTTGGAAGAAGTCCGGCGAAAGGTCAGCAGCTGGAAGATCACTATTTTGGCGCTATTCCCGAGCGCGTTTATGCATTCATGGTAGACCTCGAGATGGAATGTCATAAGCTTGGAATTCCTGTACGCACCAGACATAATGAAGTCGCACCAAGCCAGTTTGAATGCGCTCCCATGTTTGAGACCTGCAACATTGCTGTCGATCACAATCAATTGCTCATGGACCTGATGGACCGCGTAGCCCGCAGACATCACCTGATTGTTTTATTGCACGAAAAACCCTTTGCAGGAATTAACGGTTCGGGCAAACACAACAACTGGTCAATGAGCACCGATACCGGTACCAATCTTTTAGGTCCCGGAAAAACACCAAGGAACAATCTTCTTTTTCTTACTTTCTTCGTCAACACCATTAAAGCTGTGCACGACCATGCTGATTTATTAAGAGCAAGTATCGCCGCCGAAAGCAATGATTACCGCCTTGGTGCCAACGAAGCCCCTCCTGCTATCATTTCCGTTTTTATAGGAAATTATCTCACACAGGTGCTCGAAGCCATAGAAAAGAGAGTGGACCACGATCTCAAGGAAGAAGAAGAGCAAGACCTGAAATTAGATATTCACAAAATGATTCCGGATGTGATGTTGGACAACACCGATCGCAACAGGACTTCGCCATTTGCATTTACCGGAAATAAATTTGAATTCAGGGCTGTCGGTTCTACGGCCAATTGTGCAGACCCCATGATGGTATTGAACATGATCGTTGCGAATCAGCTCAATGATTTCAAAGAAAAAGTCGACAAACACATCAATGCCGGTGAGAAAAAAGATTCGGCAATACTTAAAGAACTTCGGGTTTGTATTAAGTCGAGCAAAGCCATTCTTTTCGAAGGCGATAATTATAGCGATGCCTGGGCTAAAGAGGCTGCCAAAAGAGGTTTGCCAAATATCAAAACGACTCCGGAAGCTTTGGATGCCTATGTAACCAAAAAAGCAAAAAAGCTTTTTACTGAAAATCAGATCCTCAATGAAAAAGAAATAGAAGCCCGCCATGAAATTTATCTGGAGAAATACATCAAGAAAGTACATATTGAGGCCAGCCTTGCTGAAGAATTATGCATGAATCAAATTCTTCCTGCTTGCCTTCGCTATCAAACCGATGTTTTGAGCAACATCAAATCTGCGATGGAAGCTGGCCTGAACAAATCCGCTGTCAAAACCCAATCGGAACTGGTCAAGATTATCAGCATCAACATTGACGGAGTCTATGATCAACTTTCAAAACTTCGCTCCGAAATGGATAAACATGATAAACATAAATCCACCAGGAATGAAGCCATTCATTATTGTGAAAAAGTTAAACCATTGTTGCAAAAAATCCGCGATCACGTAGACCATTTGGAATTGTATGTAGAAGACAAATACTGGCCATTGCCAAAATACAGGGAGATCTTGTTTAATAGATAATGAGGACGATGTTTCGACGTTTAGACGTTTCGACCTTTCGACGTTTGGACCTTTAGACCTTTAGACCTTTAGACTTTTAGACGTTTCGACGTTTGGACGTTTGGACGTTTCGACCTTTAGACCTTTAGACTTTTAGACGTTTCGACGTTTGGATGTTTGGACGTTTCGACGTTTCGACCTTTAGACGTTTAGACGTTTCGACGTTTGGATGTTTGGACGTTTCGACGTTTCGACCTTTAGACGTTTAGACGTTTCGACCTTTAGGCATTTTAGCTATTGGAAAAATTCATTGCGCAAATGACCACCTCCTTGAAAGTGAATTGTTATACAGTAATTTTAAGGTTCTGAGTCAACCGCCTTGCAGTTGATTATTATTGACCTGCTTATTTTATTTTCATCCCTTCGGGGTTTAGGATGGTTGACAATGAAAATTTCAAATCTTCAAGTATTTGGATTAATTCGTACGAATAGTATTTTTTGATTAAAATAATAAATCAAAATTTTTTTATCCTTAATCTTATTGCTTCTCGCTTTGAGCTTGTCGCTCCATAATACTTCTACAATCAGCATTTGGCCTTCAGCCTCCCCTCTTGTCATTTACACATCGCATTGTTCCAAGCCATCCGGGTTTCAACCATATTTTTATAGTGGAAATTGATGACATTAATCAGTTCGGATAAAACTCCCAATAAACTGGAAAGTTCGTCGAGGCATTGATTGTTGACCATGGGATGTTTGATTTTGGATAAACGGTCGTATTCAGATTGAAACTGATTTAAACCATCTTTTGCACTTCCAAAAAATGAAATGTATTCCTTATTTATGTCTTGTGAAACCGATTCCAATACTTTCATTGAATTCACTATTTGCTCACAACCGTAATCCAATTCATTGGGAACTATAAAATCTATGTTTTTATCTGCAATTGCGTTTCTTTTGGAATCCCAAAGCACACTGATGGATTGCCTGATTTTTGACAAAGCTTCCAGTTCCGCCAGGGTTTCTTTGGTAATGTCTGCGGGGGCGCTTAGGGAAAAGCTGTTGTTTTCACTCGACTTTTCAATATAAGCCTGCAGCCGGTCCAACCTGGCACTGTAAGTTTTCAAATCTCCGCCCGGAGCCCAACTGGTCACCCGGTTGAATATGGAATCATTATCCAAAACTTCTTTTGACCACTCCAGTTCCGCAGATTGAAATGCTTCCTGGCATTGCAGATAACAAGTAGGAAAATCTTCAAAAAGCTTATATATGTTTTGTGAAGAGAGCGCATCGCTAAACAAAATCAGAATGAAAAAACATGGATATTTCATGGTTTAAAAATAGCTCATTTGTTACAATTGATGTGAAAACTTCCTCGGGACAGCGTGAAGTCCCGGTAAAGGAATTATCCAATTTCAAATTCTAATTACATCCTTTCCTCCCATGCCTTGAAATTATTCATTAAAAAGCATTCTGATTCCTTGTTATTGGTTCATTGCGTAGGGCCGAATTTTCGAATAACAGAACGCAACTCAATATTGACCGGTTTGAACCAGGACCATGGTGCAGGCTTCTTCTGTTTGGATGCCATGCTGGTTTGCTAAATTACTGAGTTCAGAATTCTCCGCTCCGGGATTAAAAATCAATCTTCGCGGTTGCAGCGCTAAAATATAAGAATACCATTGTTCCTGATGCTTTGAATTGAGATAGAGCGTTATGGTATCAACATCCTTATGAAGACTCCGGTCGGTTTGGATAGGCACTCCATGAACTTCCCCGGGAGTTTTGCCAATGAGGATGATTTCATGCCCGGCGTTCTTTAAATGGAAAATAGCCTTGTAAACACTTCTTTCAGGATTGGTGCTAGCCCCCAATACAATCGTCTTTTTAGTTTCGCTCATGATCAAACTTAACAATCCTGCTCAATGAAAGTTTATCTCATCAACTTAAATGAACCGCTTTTAAACATGACGATCCGCTTTGATCAAAACCCATTTTCTCGAATTATTCCGGGCCACGTTTTCAAGAAATTGATCTGAAATTTGCGTTTGGATTTTCAACATGCAAATTTCCAGTATGAAGCCAGCAGTTGCAAAAGCGAATGGCATCTGAAAAGTTCTTGAAAATTCAATCCAGGGCGTTTATTGAAGTCTTTGCAACGCAAGTAGTTTTTTATATTTCAGATAACTTGCATAGGCTGAAATTCCACAAATCTGCAATCCACTTCTCCCATCTAAAAAACCCATTTTGAAAAAGTACATTTTCAAGAATGTCCAAAAAGGGTTGATCAGGAGCTGAAAAGCTTTTGCCGATTTATTTTTCTCATGCAAGGATTTGGCAGCAAGATCTGTATAAAATTCTACTTTCCTGAAATGATCTTTCACCGTGTAATAACTGTAATGGAGAATATTTCCCTTCAGTTTTGGGACTAAGCTCCCTTCTTGATTAAGTTGAAACCACTCATGAGGCGTGTTGCCGGTCCATTTTCCCTGGCATCTGTTATAAAGCCTGATATTGTAATCGGGATACCAGCAATGCCTGACCCAACGACCGCAATAATTGGTCAATCGGTTTAAAGCATAAGCATCTGCACGGGAATTCGCTTTTATTTTCACGATCTCTGACCGGAGCTTGTCATCCAGTTCTTCGTCGGCATCCAGCGATAAGATAAAATCGTTAAGCGCCTGACTGTTGGCGAAATTTTTCTGTTGGATGTAACCTTCAAATTTATTCTGGATCACACGGGCTCCATATGATTTTGCAATCTCAATCGTATTGTCAGAACTAAATGAATCCACCACCAAAATATCATCAGCTACATCGCGCAAAGATTTCAAACATCTGCCAATATTCCGGGCTTCATTAAAAGTAATGATGACTGCAGAAAGTGGATGTGTTCCGGTGATTTTTTGTGTCCCTTCCAATTTATAAATTGCTTTTGGGTATTGGGTGCAAAACTAATTAGAATGTATTACCGGTGCATTTCGAATTTTATACAACAATAACGCAGAGATATTTTTTTCAGGATTTTGGCATTACAGTTCAGCCAGCAATTCTTTCACCTTTTCTTCGATTAGATCCCTCACCATCCTGAATTGATCGGGATCCATATTTTTAGGATCTGGAATATCCCATTCGATCCGCAATTTGGCTGGAACAAAAGGGCATTTGTCTCCACAACCCATTCCCACCAACACGTCGAATTGAATTTGTGGGATATCATCCAGTGATTTTGAGTCATGGGCCATAAGATCGTAACCAAGCTCTTTCATGGATGCAATAGCCTTGGGATTGATTACACCAGACGGATTTGAACCGGCGCTGTAGGATCTGATTTCGGAAGCCGCATGCATTTTAACAAAAGCCTCTGCCATTTGGCTCCTGTTAGAATTTTCGACGCAGACGAATAATAGATGTTTCAAGCTTGCTGATTATTGTTGTTTACAAACTGAAAGAGGCATCGGACAGCATTCTTTTTCTCTGACACACCTGCAAGTAAAAATTGCCAACAAAGCACCGATAAATGGGGCAAGCAGATAAATCCACAAATGCTGCATATGTCCGGAAACGACTGCAGGAGCTAAAGATCGCGCCGGATTCATGGAAGCCCCGGATATCGGACCTGCAAACATGGCTTCCATGAGAACAACCGCTCCTACTGCAATGCCCGCAACAATTCCCTTTTCTTTAGATCCGGTTGAAACCTGCATAATGACAAACATGAGCAAAAACGAAAGAATGATCTCCATGATGAAAGATTGATATGGAGCACCAGACGGCAAAGTTGTTCCGAGATATTGTTGCCCGGGGAACAGAAATTTCAGAAGTAAACTGGCGATGAGTGCTCCGCAGACCTGCCCCATAACATAGGGGAAGACCTGGTTTCCGGGGAATCGGCCTGAAAACCAAAAAGCAATGGTAACAGCCGGATTGAGATGTGCACCGGAAATATCTCCAAAAGCATAAATCATTGTCATCACTACCAATCCGAAACTTATGGCAATCCCGGAATGGCCGATCTCTCCGCCGCTGATGTCATTAATAACAATCGCACCGGTGCCGCAAAAAACAAGTCCAAATGTTCCAATACACTCCGATAGATATTTTTTCATTTTTAATGCAGTCTGATTTGTGACTTACTGGAATTGAATAACAAAGTAAAGCAATGACTGATTAAATTTACGCAATAAATTCTAATGAAGATACTCATGGTTTGTCTGGGCAATATTTGCCGGTCGCCAATGGCACAGGGAGTCCTTGAATCCTTGCTCGAAAAATACAAGCTCCATTGGCAAATTGATTCTGCTGGAACCAATGGATTCCATAATGGTGAAGCTCCCGATCCAAGAGCAATAAAAGCAATCGGTAAAAGAGGCATTGACATTTCCAGGCAGATCTCCAGAAAAATCCGTTATGAAGACCTGGATGAATTTGATTTGTTGCTGGCTATGGATGAAACAAATCTGCATTATCTGAATTCTATGTGTAAAAATGATCATCAAAAAAACAAACTCAAATTACTTTTAGCATTCAATGATGATCCAAAATTTAAAAACATACCCGATCCATACTACGACAACAGTTTTGATCATGCGCTTGATCTCATAGAAAAAGCTTGTGAATCGTTGGTTGCAAATATTCAAAAGCACTGAACCAGCTGAAATCCCATTTGTTTACCTTAAAAATTATAAGAAAATGCTCGAAAAATCAATTGAAACCGCATTGAATGCACAGTTGGAAAAAGAAGCTTTTGCCAGTTACAGCTATTTGGCTATGGCTGCATGGTGCGATCAGCAAAGTCTGGACGGATGTGCCCAGTTTTTTTATCGGCAATCGGACGAAGAACGCATGCACATGATGAAAATCCTTCATTACCTGATTGAACGAAATGGAGAGATTACTATACCAGCATTGCAAAAACCTGAATCCGGCTTTAAAAATATTCAGGAAGTATTTCAGATGACGTTCAAACAGGAACAATCGGTTACGCAGTCCATCAATGAACTCATCAACATCGCACAAAAAGTGCAGGATCACTCCACTCAAAATTTCTTGCAGTGGTACGTCACTGAGCAACGCGAAGAAGAAGCCACCATTATGAAAATTCTGGATCGCATCAAGCTGATTGGTGAGGGGGCATTAAGTTTGTATTATATCGACCAGGAGGTTGAAAAAATAAACAAACAGATCATGGCAGAAGAAGGAGGAGCAGATGCATGATTAATGGGTCATAAGAACCGCACATGAAGAGCCAAAACCAATGGATAAATTTGTAAATTGGTTGAATTAAATAATTGTCAACCAACTTTTTACACATTAGTTAATTTATTATTTAAATTTAACTTCTCCTATTCAAAAGGAATCTGCTAATTTTAGCGAAAATCTTGCGCATGAAATTGGTGAATCTTTTGTTTGTATCATTATTATTTAGTGCTTTCGCTCATGCTCAAAAAATTACACCGGCTGTAATTTCAAATGGCGGGCATTACCAAAAAACAGGGAGTGTTAGTTTAGAGTGGACCTTGGGTGAGTTTATGGTTGAAACTTTAAATGGTCCGACGAATAAAATCACACAGGGATTTCACCAAACCAACATCACACTGGTTTCCACTTCAAATCCCGGCATTGAAGGACTGTCCGTTTATCCAAATCCATTTATAGACCAGATCGTCATTGAAAATTCGGGGCCTTCTGAAATTCTATTTCACTTGATGAGTATCGATGGTAAATGCGTCGAATCAAAGATTTTTGGAAATGGCACTAACCTTTGGCAACTCAATTCAATAGCCCCGGGAGTTTACTTGATAGAGGCTACAGATCAAAGCAAACGCCAACAATTCGTAATCGAAAAAATACATTAAAACAATAAAATTTGTAAAAATGAACAGAATTTATTTTGCCCTATTGATCTCCTGTTTTGTGCAGTTGGTTGCTGCTCAAAATGTAACATTTAAGTATCAGGGTATTGCACGCAACAACCAAAACGCCCCACTTGCCAATCAGAATATTTCGATCAGATTAACCATTCTGAATGCCGCAAACAGTCCGGTGTATTCAGAACAACACATGGTCACCACCTCTCCAATCGGTTTATTTAATCTCAATGTTTGTCAGGGTGGAAGCCCTTCCGGGAGCTGTGATATAATTGACTGGTCAAAACCGGATTACAAATTAAAAGTGGATATGGATGCAAATGGAGGTACCACCTATGCGCCCATGGGTACATCCCCCATTCTTCAAGTTCCAATATCTTCATATGCATTTAAAGCAGGTAGTGCAGCAAACGATTCAGATATTGATCCGCAAAACGAGTTGCAAACGCTTGGCTTTAATTCGATGACCAACAGCTTAACATTAAGTCAGGGTGGTATGGTCGATTTGAGCGGACTTAAAAATGATGCGGATGCTGATCCTTCAAATGAAATTCAAACCATTACATTAGATTCTGCTACCAATACGCTGAGCTTAAGTAAAATGGGTGGATCTGTGAAGCTTGCTGCCGGAAGTGATCTTTGGAAAATGAATGGTGCGAATATTTTGGAATACGTAAACGGTAACCAATCGATCAGGTTTGACAAAGCCGGTTCTGCACCTTTAAATCAGGCTTATTTTGATCTCAACTTCAGGCCGAATGCCAAACATCAGACGGTATCAGGACCCACTGACTGGTTTGAAGAATTCTGGACCAAGCCTGCCAATGCTGTTGGAGATACCATTGTTTATGGTTCCATCATCCGCGAATATCCCACAACGTTTGCTCAGCATTACCTTCGATTCAACAGAGATACGTTCCAATTGGGAAGGATCACCAATACCTTAAATGGAAACGGAAGAAAAAGCGCAACCAATGACTTTGCTTTGCTTTGCAGAGCCTATAACGGAAATAACCCTGTAAGATTGATTGGTGTTGCACTGAATGCATTTGAAGGTATAGGCCAGATCTACAACGCAGTGGGAGGAAGACCCGGAGGTGTTATCACTGCCGCCAATGTAAACAACACGGTTGTTCCTTACGTAGGTGTATTCAATCCTAATAATGCCCAACAGCTGATTGGTGGAATTTTTGTTCAAGGCACACAATCTGTTGTCAACGCCAATGTTAAAAATTTCTCTATGGATCATCCCAACGATCCCACCAAAGAGATCTGGTATGCTTGCGTTGAAGGCCCGGAAGCAGCTGCTTACGAAAGGGGTTCTATTCAACTTGTGAATGGCGAAGCGTATGTGCCATTCTCCGAGCATTTTGAATTGGTGATCAATCCTTCTACCATGACCATACAATTGACGCCGGGTTCAGCAGACTCTGAAGGCCTTGCTGTTGTTGAGAAAACCAGCAAAGGATTCCGGGTAAAAGAACTCAGAAAAGGCAAGGGCAATTACAGCTTCGATTGGGAAGCAAAAGGAGTTCGTAAAGGATATGAAGATTACAAAGTTGAACGAATTAAAGGAGTAGAAACTCCAGTACCGGTAAAAATGAATACCGGACTTACAGAAGCTCAGGAAATGTTCAACAGCACCATTTTGCCAGTGCAGGGATCGGATAAAAAATAGTCTCTAATTCCATTGACATATTAATGCCTTCTGGTTTTGGCTGGAAGGCATTTTTTTTGATAGCTCCAACTTTTCAATTTATACTCTTCAGAATTCGAAGAGATTCTGATTCAGCTTAGGTTCTATAGTTGATATGTAAAATACTATCTGCCATTTTGGCAGAATATCGTATATTTGCGGTTCTCAAAGCCTATGTTATACAGCCGGAATGATAGCGATCAAGTTCTCCTGCCCGAAGAAAGGCAGGGTGAGGTTTTAGTCGGAACTGCGGAAGAGCGTATGCCCTTCCAAAAGCTATTCTACATAGAAAGTTATGGTTGCCAGATGAATTTTTCGGATTCTGAGATCGTGGCCAGTATTTTGAAGGATCATGGCTTTTCGGCAACCAGCAATCCGCAACAAGCCGAGCTACTCCTGTTGAATACCTGCTCCATTCGCGAAAAAGCGGAAGAAACCATAAGAAAAAGATTGCGCGAATTCAAAGCTTTGAAAAAAATACAACCCCGGCTCCAGGTAGGAATTCTGGGTTGTATGGCAGAACGGCTAAAAAGTAAATTGCTGGAAGAAGAAAAACTGGTCGATCTGGTCGTGGGTCCGGATGCATACAGGGACCTTCCAAATCTTATTCAAAGCGTCGATGAAGGCCAGAAAGCCGTCAATGTATTTTTATCCAGAGAAGAAACCTATTCGGATATTGCTCCGCTCCGCCTCGACAGCAATGGTGTATCGGCATTTGTGTCGATCATGAGAGGTTGCGACAACATGTGTTCATTTTGTGTTGTGCCTTTTACCAGAGGACGAGAAAGAAGTCGCGACCCCCGTACCATCGTCGATGAAGTCCGCCAACTTTCAGAACAAGCTTACCGCGAGGTCACTTTGTTGGGACAAAATGTTGATTCTTACAAGTGGAAAAATGACCATCAGGATGAAGTAGTTGATTTTGCAAAACTGCTTGCTCTTGTTGCAGAAGTCGATCCTCAGATGAGGATCCGTTTTTCAACATCTCATCCGAAAGACATCAGTGCGGATGTGCTTCATGTGATGGCTGCATTTGACAATATCTGTAAATACATCCACCTGCCCTGTCAATCGGGAAACAGCAGAATCCTGGAACTGATGAACAGAACTTATGACCGCGAATGGTATATGCGTAAAATTCAGGATATCTATGCGGTGATGCCCGATTGTGCAATCTCTTCCGACATTATAGCTGGTTTTTGTTCCGAAACAGAAGAAGAACATCGCGATACTTTAAGCCTTATGGAGTTTTCGAATTTCAGCATGTCTTATATGTTTTGCTATTCAGAACGTCCGGGAACTCTCGCGGCTAAAAAATTTGCCGACGACATTCCTTTGGATGTCAAGAAAAGAAGACTGAATGAGATTATTGCCTTGCAAAACAAGATGAGTCTGGAACACAATCTGAAGGACATTGGTAAAACATTTGAAGTCCTTGTCGAGGGAAAATCAAAAAAATCTGATTTGCAATGGAAGGGGAGAAACTCGCAAAATAAAATGATCGTTTTTAATGATACCGGAAATATCCGAAAAGGAGATTATGTCCAGGTAAGAGTGAATAACGCTACAAGCGCAACCCTGCTTGGAGAAGTTGTAAATTGAAAGCCTTGGAAAACATTCAATCCATCAAACAACGCTTTGGCATTTATGGCCGGTCAGACAAACTGCACCAGGCTTTGGACACGGCAATACGGGTTGCGGGAACCGACCTCACCGTTTTAATTTCTGGGGGAAGTGGTTCGGGAAAAGAGATTTTTTCAAAAATTATACACAACCTGAGTCCCCGCAAACACAATCCATTTATTGCAGTCAACTGTGGTGCTATTCCGGCAGGAACGATCAATTCCGAACTATTCGGACACGAAAAAGGATCTTTCACAGGAGCAACTTCAGATCGAAAAGGATATTTTGAAACTGCAGATGGCGGAACCATATTTCTGGATGAAATTGCCGAAATGCCCAAAGACACCCAGGCATTTTTGTTGCGCATTCTCGAATCCGGAGAATTTATCAGGGTTGGTGCCTCCAAAGTACTTAAAACCAATGTGCGCGTAATCGCTGCTACCAATGTAAATTTGCTGGACCGCGTGCGAAACGGAAAATTTCGGGAAGACCTTTATTATCGCCTAAATACGGTGCCAATACGCGTGCCCTCATTAAATGAACGCAGAGAAGACATCCTTATCCTGTTTAGAAAATTTGCACAGGATTTTGCAGAAAAGTATAGGACCAGTCCGATTGAACTCGAAGACCAAAGTGCACATCTTATCGAAAATTACCATTGGCCCGGAAACGTCAGAGAACTAAGAAATGTAGTTGAACAGTTATCGGTGCTATCAGATCAAAAACTGATCTCCGAAAATGATCTTGTGAAAATTATTCCCAACATCCATTCCCGGAATTTACCTGTTCCGAATGCAGATTTTTCAGATCAAACCGGATTTCAGGAGCGGGAAATACTATACAAACTCCTATTTGATATGAAACAGGATTTGAGTCAGCTCAAAAGTATGTTCTATCAGTTGGTTCATGCAAATGACCTCGAAATGCCCGAAGCCATGGAATCCTCACTGGCAGCGACAATTCCACAGCCTCTTGGTTATCAGAACCCGGCTGACACATCCTGGAACAAAGAATCTTACCCGCTGCACCCTGCACGGGATGACACCAAGGGAATTGGTATGCGAAAAGACAAAGAAAATTTTGATACGGTCGAAGTTATGGAAGATTCGATGTCTTTAGACGATATGGAAAAAGAAATGATCTCCAAAGCCTTGAAAAAATTCAATGGAAAGCGAAAAGATGCGGCAGAAGAATTGGGCATTTCCGAGCGTACTTTATACCGGAAGATCAAGCAATACTCCCTTGATACATGATCAGGATACTGAGTTGGATATTTATAGTTTTTCTGTTGACTTCGTGTTACAGTTTTAAAGGAATTAGCATTGATCCGGATGTATTTTCTTTTAAAATTGAGCCCGTAGAAGATGTATTTTACAGCAGTCCTGCCAGTTATCCTGTCGAGTTTTCAGAAGCCTTGACTCAGAAAATCAGAAAAGATTCCAGACTTACCTTAAACAACAGTAATCCGGACTTGATATTTCGATGCAAAATCACGAAATTTGATGTCAGCAGTCAGGCTCCCCAACCCGGGATTTTTTCTGCAATCAACAGATGCACCATAAGTTTGGAAGTTGAAATGCAAAATACTAAAAATGAAAAACAAAATTGGAAGTCGGGATTTTCGAGATATCAGGATTTTGATGCGAACGTGAACTTTTCGAGCATCCAACAACAAATTACTTCAGACATCAATCTGTTGCTGGTTGAAGATATATTTAATAAGGCCTTTACAAATTGGTAGCATGAACCGGGACGAAGCGAAAATGTTTTTACAATCCAAGCCTTTGGCGGCTTCCCTTTGGATGGACTCCACAGATAAACTTAAAGAGGTGTTGAGCCATTTTCCCGATCCGGCTTTTACCGAGTCGGAAAATTGGCCAGATTATTCAACAACTCCCGATGAATTGGTGATCAGAGAACACAGAGAGCAAATTCATTCCGTTGATAATAATGACATCGATTTTTTAAAAAATGAAGAGTTCGCTGTAACAAGCGATACAGAGAACGAAGCGTTGCAGAATATACATCAAGATGTCGGTCACGTTCAAGCAAATGATAATGCGATAAGTCCGGAAACAGAGCAAACATCAGAAATCAGTCCGCAGGAAATGAAACATTCAAAAAAAATAGCAAGGATTGCCAAAAAAGCAAGCCAGGAAGTTGAAGAACACAAAAAGAAAAAGCCTGCAAAAGTCAAAGCAAAATCAGCATCTCAACCTGCCGACTTTTACAGCTGGCTCAGGAGTTTAACTGAAGAAACGCCAAACGAAGGAGCCAAGGCCAAAAAGCCTGAAAAAGTTAAAAAACCTGCAAAGTCACCTAAGGAATCCAAGCCGAAATCAGATGCTGAACTCAGCCTGAAACTTGGAGAAGAGATTGTTTCTGAGACCCTTGCAAGATTGCTGGCGAGGCAGGGGCACAAAGAAGAAGCCATTGAGATGTACGAAAAATTGATCCGAAAATTTCCGCAAAAAGGCAGTACATTTGCAGCCGCTATTGAAAAATTAAAATCTTGACCACATGTTGACGCTGATAACCATTTTGATTGCTTTGGATTGTATTTTACTGATCGGAGTGATTCTGATTCAGAATCCAAAGGGAGGAGGTGTTGACTCAACATTTGGAGGTCAGAGCGCCAATCAAATGTTCGGGGCTGCCAAGTCTGCCGATTTTATTGAAAAACTCACCTGGTGGCTTGCCGGCGTCTTAGTGGCACTTTGTGTGGTTGCTTCTTTGATTGCATCCGCAGAAGGGAATATAGGCAATGCCAATCCGGAAGAGACTCCTACAGAACAACCTGCCGAACCACCGGCACAGGGGGGAGGAACCCAGTAATTTGAATTGGTCTGGGATCTTTTCTAATTCCCGGCCTTGTTCTTTTTATTAAACCTTTCATTCGCAGCATAAATAATTTAACCATTCAGGGGATTTTTCCTGCGCTTTATAGTTTTAGTATAATTGATGTTCTGGGACGTATCCCTATGTATTTAAATTCTTCGACGTTGATTTAAATTCCAACAGAGCTTCCTGGACGGGTATGCTTTTTCAGCGCTTAAAGCGGGGCAAGTTCATTGCATGGGGAGTAAATTCTTATAGCAAAAGATCCGATTTGTGAAACTTTGAGCCTTAGCGCCTTCGTGGCAAAGGTCAGCGACTACGCAAAGATCATTCAATATCGAGCAGATGCAAAGCAAAAGCTTGTTTGATCAAAAGTTAGCACCCGTACCAAACGTCTTTCCCCCGTTCATCTGGATCCATTAAACACACATGATTTTTATATAACCTATCTAATATATTGATATATAAATATTTACATTAATATTTGGGCATCAAGTTGAGAATAAAAGAAAAAAAATTTGTTCTTGTCGTTTGTTCGTCATATACTTGCCGAATATTTCGTCTGTAAATGCATCTTTCGGTACACTCTTATTTCTCATTGCGATACGGGACCTTATCGCCCGGGCAGCTGGCCAAAGAGGCCGCGCGGCTTGAAATAAATGTGTTGCCACTGACCGACATCAACAATTGTTCGGCAGCCTTTTCATTTGCTCAGGCCTGTATACAAGAAGGAGTTCGTCCGATTTTTGGACTGGAATTTCGTCAGCATGGAAAATTTCTGTACACAGCTCTGGCTAAAAATGCCGAAGGCATTGCGGAGATCAACAGGCAGCTCAGCCGGCTGTCTCAGGAAAACATAGAAACCAGAGCTCCGGACTGGCAGCATTGTTTTATCATTTACCGGACAGCTCCCTGCGAACTGTCGGCTTTGAAGGTTAACGAATTCATCGGAATAAAGCCCGCGGAAGTACCTGCCCTTTTTTCTTCATCCTTGCGTCCTCACGTGGACAAGCTTGTCGTATTCAGCCCGGTTAGTTTCCTTAACGGGCAGGGCTTTCGCACGCACAAACTCCTGCGCTGCATCGATCTGAACATCGTGGTCGGCAAGCTCGAAATGAGCGATTGTGCGGCCGAGGACGAAGTGTTTTTTACTCCCCGGCAAATACGCGAAATATTTTCCCAATACCCGGTCATCCTTCGCAACACAGAAGCCATTCTCGACGAATGTCGTTTTGAGATGCCTTCGGAAGATGCCAACAACAGACGTTGTTTTACCGGAACTCCAGAGGGGGATTATAAATTATTAGCCAAACTTGCTTTTCAGGGATGCCGCAGACGCTACGGCGCACACCATGACCGCGCCACGGACCGTGTGCGCCGGGAACTGCAGGTCATCCACCGGCTTGGGTTTAGTGCCTATTTTCTCATTACCTGGGATATCGTGCGCTACGCCCAATCCGCCGGTTATTACCATGTTGGGCGGGGAAGCGGCGCCAATTCGATCGTTGCCTTCTGTCTTTTTATAACCGACGTGGACCCGCTCGAACTCGATCTCTATTTCGAACGCTTCATCAATCCGCACCGGACCAGCCCACCCGATTTTGACATCGACTTTTCGTGGAGCGAGCGCGACGATGTAACGGAATACATCTTTGAGCGTTATGGTCGCGAATACACCGCTTTGCTGGCCACCTACAACAGCTTCAAAGGAAAATCCATCGTGCGGGAGCTCGGCAAAGTGTTCGGACTTCCCAAAGGCGACATCGATACCATTATTGACCATCCCAAAGCAACCGACAAACATCATCCTTTTGCAAAACACATCTTTAATTATGGAAAACAAATTGAAAAATTTCCCAACTACCTATCCATTCATGCGGGAGGTATCATCATTTCTGAGCGGCCTCTTTACTACCACACCGCTCTCCAACAAATGCCCAAGGGTTTTCCCATCACCCATTTTGATATGTACGGTGCAGAAGACCTCCGTTTTCACAAATTCGACATTCTGAGTCAAAGAGGATTGGGTCATATCAAAGATGCGGTCGATCTCGTGCGAAAAAATCATGGAAGAAGTGTTGAAATCCACGACATCCAATCCATCAAAAGCAATACACGCGTACGAGATCAGTTGCGTTCCGGACATTGCATCGGTTGTTTCTACATCGAATCGCCGGCCATGCGTGGACTGTTGACAAAACTACATTGCGACAACTATGTTCATCTGGTGGCAGCCAGCAGCATCATCCGGCCGGGCGTTGCCCAATCGGGTATGATGCGCGAATACATCGAGCGATTTCATCATCCCGAAAAAGTCGAATACCTGCATCCGGTTTTTAAAGAACACCTGCAGGAAACATTTGGTGTCATGGTGTATCAGGAAGACGTCATGAAAATCGTACACCATTTTGCCGGACTGGATCTGGATGAATCGGATGTACTCCGGAGAATCATGACAGGTAAACGAAAGAGTTCAGACACTTTTCGAAACCTGATGGAAAAATACTTTAAAAACTGCAAAGAACGAGGTTATCCGGATGCGCTCACCCACGAGGTCTGGCGTCAAATCGAAAGTTTCAGTGGATACTCCTTTTGCAAAGCCCATTCGGCCTCTTTCGCAGTCGAATCTTTTCAAAGTCTGTATCTGAAATCTCATTACCCTTTGGAATTCATGGTTGCCGTCATCAACAATTTCGGAGGATTTTACAATGCAGAACTTTACATCCACGAAGCGCGCATGTGTGGTGCACAGATCAAAGCTCCCTGTGTCAACAACAGCTTATACCTCACCAGCATCGAAGGAAAAACGATCTGGATCGGCTTTATACACATTCACTCGCTCGAACAATCCATCGCCCAGCGCATCGTCCGAGAACGCCGTCTAAACGGGCCCTATACGGATCTCGACAATTTCATTCGCAGGGTTCCCATGGGCCGTGAGCAACTGCTGTTGCTGATCCGCATTGGCGCATTTTCTTTTACAGGTCTGCAAAAAGCGGAACTCATGTGGCAAAAAAATGCAGTTCCGGAAATGGGAAAACTACATGCACTGCCCTCTTATTTATTTGAAGATGCAAGTGAGCCTTTTGAAATCCCAACATTGGAAGAAAGCCCCTACGACCAGGCTTTCGACGAAATTGAACTGCTGGGATTTCCACTGTGCAGTCCGTTTGATCTGCTGGAAGAAAAACCGGAAAAAGTTTTACCGGCCAGGGAAATGAAAAAATACAACCGGCGAAATGTGCACATGCTCGGATACTATGTCACTCAAAAGCCCGTGCGCACCAAGCAAGGGAAACTCATGGCATTCGGCACCTGGATTGATTCGGCCGGTGCTTTCTTCGACAGCACACATTTCCCCCCATCGCTCGAGCGCTTTCCTTTTATGGGCAGAGGTTGCTATCTGCTTCGGGGAAAAATTACCGAAGACTTTGAATTTCCAAGCCTGGAAGTTGATTCAATGAAAAAATTACCCTACGTGAAAGATGGAAGATACTGAGGGTGGAGAATAGATTATGGAGTCCCGACATGATGTAGCTCATATAAAATTACATCATCTTCATGTCGGGAGGAGTATGGAGAATGACGTCGTTTTACTCCTTTGAACTTTACTCCTTGATCTTTACTACTTGATCTTTGCTACTTGATCTTTGCTCCCCGATCTTTGCTCCCAGATCTTTACTCCTTGATCTTTACTCCTTGATCTTTACTCCTTGATCTTTACTCCTTGATCTTTACTCCTTGATCTTTACTCCTTAATCCTTGCTCCTTAATCTTTGCTCTTTAATCTTTATACCATTAACCATTCGCTTTGTAGTTTCTTTCCATTTCCCTCCGTTCGTCTTTTTCGCGGATGGATTCGCGCTTGTCGTAAGATTTTTTTCCGGAAGCTACTATCACCTCCATTTTGATCAAACCGCGATCCGATAAATAGATCTTATAAGGAATCAGCGTAAAACCTTTTTCTGAGATCTTTCTTTCAATTTTTCGGATCTCGGTTTTATTGAGGAGTAATTTGCGTTCCCGTTTAGGATTGTATTCCCGCTCCTGGCTTTGCTTGTATTCCGAGATGTGCATATTTTTAATCTTCACCTCTCCGTGTTCCACAATACAATATGCGTCGCTCAGGTTGGCATTGCCAGCTTTGATCGATTTCACCTCGCTACCACTGAGAACCAAACCCGCTTCAAAAGACTGATGAAAGTGGTAGAGATGTGCGGCTTTCCTGTTTATAATTTCAATTACACTCACTTGACTGCAAATCTCGTATAATCGGAATGAACTATCTTGTCTCCATTCAGGTTAGAAACAGAACCTGTCATGATATCAAATGCTTCGCGCTTGTACATGACGATATTAGGAAAATCATGCGTTTCATTCACAAATTTAAGATCAATAACAGGATCGGGCATCCATTTGAATAATACCGGTTTGAAATCATTTTCTTTGACCTTTGCTTCAAAAAACCAACTGTCGTTCCCTTGCCTGAAGATCCGCATATTTTCTCTCACTGTTGCAAATCCCATATCCAGGTCATATGCAATTCCGATGTATTCCGTTTCTGACTTCCTGATCCATTTTTCATAAAGCTCTTTATCCTTATGTTTCCAAATACCCACTATCCAATCTATCTGGATCGGTTTAGGATTTACGATCGTCAATCCAGGTTTACACTGTGAACACAACAGGCATGTGATGCAGATGAAAATATATTTTTGCATTTGCACGAATTTAGATTTTATTCAATACAAAATCAGTCATTTTCGTAAAGAGATGCATCCTCGCATTCATTCCTCCGATGCCATGATTTTTATTTGGGTAAAAATAAGTATCAAACTGTTTGCGGTGTTTGATCAATGCGTCTGCCATTTCAACCGAATTCTGAAAATGAACATTATCATCAGCCATTCCATGAATCAACAGGTAATTTCCTTTTAATCGATCTGCAAAATTGACCGGAGAATTTTCATCATAACCCTTCGCATTGTCGGAAACCCTACGCATATATCGCTCCGTATAAACTGTATCATACCATTTCCAGTTGGTCACCGGGGCCACTGCGATCGCCGATTTAAATACTTCATTTCCTTTAAGGATGCACAAACTCGACATGTATCCACCGTAACTCCAACCAAAAATTCCAATCCGTTCTGCATCTACAAAATCCTGAGATCCCAAATACTTGGCAGCATCAATCTGATCTTCCGTTTCAAATTTTCCCAGTTGCAGATAGGTCATCTTTTTAAATTCTTCTCCCCTGCCCCCTGTACCTCTGTTGTCGACAACACAAATGATGTATCCCTTTTGTGCCAACATTTGAAGCCACCAGAAATATCCAAATGAATTCCACCGGTTCATAACTTGCTGGCTACCCGGTCCGCCATATAAAAACATAAATACAGGGTATTTTTTACCCAACACAAAATCTTTGGGTTTAATAATGGCCGCATTCAACAACACTCCTTCGCGGTTGGGTATTTGCATCAGCTGAACTTCCGATAGCTTAAATTCCTTGATTCTTTCAGTAAGGGCTTCATTCAACTCCAGATCCCTGATGACCGTTCCAAATTTGTCGGTAATTCTATATTGCGTTGGGCTTTTGATGGTGGAAGTGGATAGCACCAGGTATTTGAGTCCGGGGCTTGCCTGTGCATTTTGATTGCCCGATGAAGACCAAACGGGATGAATCTCTTTTGTTTGGATATCAATCAATCGCAAAGTCCTTTCCAGTCCGGAGTTGGTTGCAAACTGACATAAAATTTTATTTCCGTCCTCGCTTAGTCCGTAAAATTCCGTCATCTCTTCGTTGCCGGATGTCAGCTGATTGACCAATTTGCCATCGAGACCGTATAAATAAAGGTGGTTGTAACCATCCATTTCACTGGCCCATAAAAATTTATTTCCATCCAAAAACGTCAAATGATCGTGAATATCGATGTAGTATTTATTCTTTTCCTCGAGCAGTATCCGGAATAAATTTTCTTGGGTATTGACGAGGATCAACTTCAAGTGATTCTGGTCCCTGTTCATCCAGCTTACACACAAATCAACATTATTTTTAGTCCATTGAATCCGCGGAAGATAATCATCCACTCTCGGACCTATATTCAGTTGCCTGCATTTTTTCTTTTTCAAATTGTAATTCCAAACACTCAATTTCGCATTCTCTTCCCCAACCTTTGGATATTTGAATGTATACTTCTCTGGATAGAGATCATTCCTGAAATATTCAAGCGTAAATTCTTTGACACGGCTTTCGTCGAAACGGAAATAAGCAATTTGATCACCTGCAGGAGACCATGCATAAGCTTTGGTTAAAGTAAATTCTTCTTCGTAGACCCAGTCTGAAGCACCATTGATAATTTGATTGACCTTTCCGTCTTTCGTAATTTGAATTAGTTTTTGATTTGATAAATCCTGGTAATACAAATTGTTCTCAAACACAAATGCAACTTTCGTTGCCTCCGGATCAAATGATGGGTATTTGATTTTCCCCTTTGGGAACAACCGAATCAATTTTTTCATTTTCAGGTCATACACATAATATTCCGCAATAAATGAATACCGGTAAATTTGTTCTGAAGCCGTTGCGATCAAAACTTTTGTTTCGTCATTGCTAAAGCTGTACGATTCCATTTTTCCTTTCAATTCAGGAAGCAAAGAAGCATCCATGAGGACTTCTGTTTCTTTTCCATCGACGATCGAGAATTTGGTAATTTTAGTTCCCATCAATCGCGTGTAGTGCTGACCATCATTCATGAATTTAAAATGAGGGACCCCTTTCGCAGAAAAGGTTCCTTTTTCGTAAATATCTTCAAGACCGAAAGTTTTATCTTGTCCGCAAAGGATGAACGGAATTAGAAGTAAACAAAAATAAAAACGAAATGCTATCATATTTTTCCTATTAATTTTATAAACAAATTCATCAGACTGGATTTGAAATTCGTGTAAGGAGGATGAAACAATCTTAAAATATTCAGCCATTTACCTTGTTTGCTGATTGCCCGCAAATGTGAAAATGCTTCAAAGCCATATTTACCATGGTTAAAACCCGAACCACTCTCGCGCAATCCACCAAAAGGTAAATTAAAATTACAATAATTGATGAGGCAATTGTTGTAACTGACTCCTCCTGATTTTACTTTATTTGTCAATTCGGAAAGCCATTTCTCGTTGTTGCTGAATAAGTAAAGCGTCAAAGGAACTTTCATTTTATTCAGAGGAGCAATAAATTCTTTACAATCTTTATAAGTAATGATTGGCAATAAGGGTCCAAAGATCTCATCTTCCATGGTAGTATGATTCCAATCGCTGTTCCACAACAAGATGGGTTTTATTTTAAGTAAGTCTTCATTGAATTCCAAATCTGAATCGGGGATCGCACCTTCTTCGGCACTTTGCCTTACCAAATCTATTAATTTAGTAAAATGCTTTTTATGGATGATCCCACAATATGATGGATTAGCAATGATATGATTCCCATAAAAATCAATCAAGGATTGATTCCAGGCCTTTTGAAAGACATCTTTCATGTGTTCAGGCAACAAAATAAAATCAGGTGCAATACAGGTTTGTCCTGCATTCAAACATTTTGCGAAAGCAATATCTTTTACATACTTTTCAATTTCACATCCAGAGTCGATGATCACCGGAGTTTTACCACCCAATTCCAATGTAACCGGAATCAGCCTTTCGGCCGTCATCTTCAAAATTTTTCTGGCTTTATCCTGCGACCCCGTAAAGAAGATGTGATGGAAGGGCAATTGAATTAAAAACTCGGCAATGTCCGCATCTCCTTCAACAAGTAAAACTTCATCACTTTTGAAACTTTCGTGAATGATTTCTCTCAATAATTTTGAAGTGTGATCCGTAAATTCAGAAGGTTTTAAAATAATTTTATTTCCTGCAGCCCAGGCAGCAACCAGCGGAATGATACTCAGGTTTAAGGGATAATTCCACGGAGATAAAATCAATATGACTCCTTTTGGCTCATACCGCAGAAAGCTTCGGGTCCCCGTCATTTCCAAAGGAGTATTCACACTTCTATTCTGCATCCAGAATTTAAGATTACGCCGGGCTTTTCTGATCTCTATCAGACAGGTTAGAAATTCAGATCCATCGGTCTCAAAAGCAGGTTTTCTGAAATCTGCTTCCAATGCCTGTTTGATTTCATTTCTTTTAGCAAGCAAGGTCTTTTCCAACCGTTCAAGGCCAGCCATTCTATCCTTTAATGAAGGATAAGGATCCCTTTGACGGGCTTCCTCCAATTTCAAAAAACCATCACGAATCAAATCTTTTGAATCTCGCAAATAAAGCACTGGAACTGTTGTAACAGACATGGAACAAAGATAAACATTACCGCCGGCTTGACCTTTTACCGGGAAGAGCTGTCAACATTCGCCATCATGAACCTGGCGGATAGGCATTGGCCACGGCTTTTGCCACTTTTAGAGCAACACTTTCGTCAAGGGGAGGTGGAATAATGCAATCCGGACGTGGGTCAGATACTGAAGAGGCAATAGCCGCTGCCGCTGCAAATTTCATGGAAAGTGTTATTTTCTTTGCCCGCACCTGAAATGCTCCTAAAAATATTCCCGGAAATGCGAGCACATTGTTCACCTGATTGGGAAAATCGGACCGACCGGTACAAACAATAAATGCTCCTCCTGCTTTGGCTTCATCGGGGAGGATTTCCGGAATCGGATTCGCAAGCGCCAGGATCAATGGATCTTTGGCCATGATTTGTATGTGCTTCCTGTCGAGCAGATTGGCTTTGCTTACCCCAATAAATACATCCATCCCGACAAGAGCATGCGCAACGGTCCCGGACAAATTTCTCGGGTTTGTATAGGACAAAAGTTCGAGTTTAATTCCCTGCAGACCCATGCGATTCCTGTGGATAATGCCCATCGTGTCGCACATGATGATCTCTTTTACGATATGCTGATTGGTAGCCAAAGGATCTTTCCGGCCCAGATATCGGGCTATTGCTATTCCTGCAGCTCCAGCCCCGTTAATTACAATGCGAAGATCTTCCATTCGCCGGTGGGTGAGCTTACAATAATTCATCAAGGCTGCGAGTACGACAATGGCAGTGCCATGCTGATCATCATGGAAAACCGGAATTCCTATATCCTGTAAGTTGTCTTCCACTTCAAAACATCTGGGAGATGAAATATCTTCGAGATTAATCCCGCCAAACACCGGGGCCAGGTTTTTGATAATTTGGATGAGTTCTTCGGTTTTTTGGGTTGCCAGACAGATTGGAAATCCATTGATCCCAGCGAATCTTTTAAAAAGCATGGCCTTGCCCTCCATTACCGGTATGGCAGCATGGGGTCCAATGTTTCCTAGTCCCAACACAGCCGATCCATCGCTTACAATGGCAACCGTATTGCCTTTTATGGTGTAATCATATACTTTCTCGGGGTGTGCATAAATTTCTTCACAAGGCGCGGCAACACCCGGTGAATAAGCCAATGACAGGTCCTCTGCAGAAGTGATGTCCAATTTGTTTTCTACTGAAATTTTACCCCGCAGTTCCTCGTGCAGCTTTAACGAGCGCTCAAATATGTCCATAGATTCAATTTATCTGCAAAAATGCTGCCATTACATAATACCCGGGCAACTTTGCACCGCCAATTTATTCAACTTATTTAAGATTACATCTAAAAAAAACCTACGGCTCCCAGCTTATGCTAATATTTCTAAAGTCTTCAACACTCCCTGCTGCCGGATCCGGCTTGAAAAATCTTCCGGGCTTGCCTGAAATCTTAATTGAAGCTCCTTCAAGTCAACCAAAATTTATAACTCTTCTTACATCATTGTGTTTAACTTCAATCCAACCTGAATAAAGTCCTATAGGGCAGTTTCAATTTATTATCCCAATCCTTGCATTAGAATTGAAAATTTACTATAAATTATTGATTATTAATATATAATTTACAATGCATTGCAATAGAAAGGTGATTTGTAAAAACACTATACAAAGCTTTTTGCCTGAAGCGAAGAAACCGGATTCCATTGCATGAATTGGGATAATGCATAATGATCATGCCTTATGCCTTACGCCTTACGCCTTCAGCCTTACGCCTTCAGCCTTTAAGCGAAGAAACCGGATTCCATTGCATGAATTGGGATTATCCATAAATGAAGACGACAACCCATTAGAACATTCGTGTTGAATTTGTGTTTTTTTTATTTAAGAAGCTAATTAAATGCTTCAATAACTCGACAAACCTTTGTTAAGCAGACTTATTAAAAAACTAAAATTAAATTTTACCCCTGATCTAATATTATCATAATAAAAATAAAATGCGATGAGGAATGTTGTAGCACAGTTGTATAAGGATTTCTTTCAATCAGAGAAAACTGCAGGTTTATTATTGATGCTTGCCACAGTTTTTTCTTTATGCGTAGCCAATTCTGCATTTGGCGATGCATATAAAGGTTTATTCCAATTCAATCTTTGGGGCCATAGTTTAACTTATTGGATAAATGACGCCCTTATGGCAATATTTTTTCTATTGGTCGGATTGGAAATTGAAAGAGAACTGTTTGTTGGAGAGCTTGCCGATTTTAAAAATTCGATGCTGCCCGTATCTGCTGCTCTTGGTGGGATGATAGTACCTGCTTTCATTTTTTTAAGCATCAATTTCGGTACTGATTATTCATCGGGATTTGGAATCCCCATGGCGACAGACATTGCATTTTCTCTTGGAATCCTTGCCTTATTGGGTACTCGGATTCATATATCCTTAAAAATATTTCTTACTGCTTTGGCTATCATCGATGACCTCGGTGCCATTCTTGTTATTGCATTCGCTTACAACAGCGGACTCAATGGCCAATTCCTCATGTTTTCCGGTGGACTGATTGCACTGATGCTGCTGATGCGAAAGACAGGATTTAACAAATGGTGGTATTATATACTTCCGGGAATCGGGCTTTGGTTCACCATTCACGAAGCTGGAATCCATTCAACCATTTCTGGAGTTATTCTAGCGTTTCTTATTCCTTTTAAGAAAGATGACGATCATTGCCCTTCATTCAAACTACAACACCTGTTGCATAAACCGGTAGCTTATTTCATCCTTCCTCTGTTTGCATTGGCTAACACAGCGTTGCTCATTTCAAATGATGATTTTGTAAAGCTTTCTTCTCCATTGTCGCTGGGTATTATACTCGGATTGGTTGCAGGAAAACCCATTGGGATTTTGCTTTTTTCTTACGTTGCCGTAAAATCAGGAATTGCCAATATGTTGCCCAACCTCTCATGGAAACACATTCTGGCCATCGGATTTTTGGCAGGTATAGGTTTTACCATGTCCATCTTTATTTCTTTACTGGCCTTACCTGACGAAACATCCGTTAATCTTTCGAAACTATCCATACTTGTAGCCTCTTTAATTGCTGCTACAATTGGGTATCTGATGCTGCGATTTCAATTTGGGAAGAAGGGTAAAAGAATGAAGGAAGATGGAGTGAACTCAGATTAGAGATTAAAGTTTAAAGATCAAAGAGAATTTACCTAACGCTTTTAGGAGCATTAATGTAAGCTAAATCCAGCCCAGAAGAGGCGACCTATTATTAAAGAATGGATGATAGATGATGGTGAATAGAATAGAAAATTTGAGATTCCGAATTCAGCCCCGTAGGGGCGACATATTATTAGAGAATGGATGATAGATGATGGTGAATAGAATAGAAAATTTGAGAATCCGAATCCAGCCCCGTAGGGGTGACATATTATTAGAGAATGGATGATAGATGATGGTGTATAGAATAGAAAATTTGAGATTCCGAATCCAGCCCCGTAGGGGTGACATATTATTAGAGAATGGATGATAGATGATGGTGAATAGAATAGAAAATTTGAGATTCCGAATCCAGCCCCGTAGGGGCGACATATTATTAGAGAATGGATGATAGATGATTGTGAATAGAATAGAAAATTTGAGATTCCGAATCCAGCCCCGTAGGGGTGACATATTATTAGAGAATGGATGATAGATGATGGTGAATAGAATAGAAAATTTAAGAATCCGAATTCAGCCCCGTAGGGGTGACATATTATTAGAGAATGGATGATAGATGATGGTGAATAGAATAGAAAATTTGAGAATCCGAATCCAGCCCCGTAGGGGTGACATATTATTAGAGAATGGATGATAGATGATTGTGAATAGAATAGAAAATTTGAGATTCCGAATCCAGCCCCGTAGGGGCGACATATTATTAGAGAATGGATGATAGATGATTGTGAATAGAATAGAAAATTTGAGCATCCGAATTCAGCCCCGTAGGGGCGACATATTATTAGAGAATGGATGATAGATGATTGTGAATAGAATAGAAAATTTGAGCATCCGAATTCAGCCCCGTAGGGGTGACATATTAATAGAGGAGTTGATATTTTAATGGTTGATAACGATCTTCGTAAAACCCCGTCAGAAGGGCAGGAATTCTATCAGACTGGCTAATTGTCCAGTAAGGGTAGATTCCTCAATTTTGAGTTTTCTTTTTTTGCTCCTGCTGCATAGGATTTGGAATGTCGATTGGCCCTGATCTCCTTCTTGATCTGCGAGCTTCAGACTTGAATAGTTCAAATCGAGAGGGCTCTTCACTCATGTTCCAATTATTGTTTTCAGTATTGATATCAGCCGTTTCTAAAAAAGGATCCAACTGAATAGATTGAACTTTCTTGGTTCGAATAAATGTCTTGATCACTTTTTCTTCATTTTTCCTCCAGATCTGAACACTGAGTTTTTCATCTTCGAATGTACTGTCTTCGTAATTCCAGCGAATAATCAATGGCATGACCATGCCTCCTTTGTTAGAAAAATGGACTTCGTATAAATAAGTGCTGTCGCCACCTTTTTGCAATGCTGCTGGGGCAGGATTTAAATTAAATGAAATCTTTCTCGCAGCTTTGGGAGAATCATAATAATAATAAAAGTCCCGAAGCGATGTGTCGCGGTCTACTAAAAACGACATTCCCGATGTCCGGTTTCTGTACTTTGTAATATTCTCGTTGGCTCCTGGTTGCTGCCAGTAGTATGTTTCTTTTCTCGGAGGAGCCGGATGGTTTGTCAACATGATTCTCACACTGTCGATGGCTATATCTACAGGTTCTATATCGTAAAACCAGGCTCTCCAAAACCAATCGAGGTCTTCCCCAGAGGCATCTTCCATCGACCTGAAAAAATCAGCCGGAGTTGGATGTTTGAATGCCCATCTTCGGGAGTATTCTTTAAATGCCTTATCAAACCTTTCCCGACCAATTATTGTCTCTCTTAAAATATTCAAACCAGCCGCGGTCTTGGCATAAGCATTAGAACCAAACTGTACCAGATTTTCACTATTGGTCATGATGGGCTCGAGCTGGTCTTTTGAAAGCTTCATGTAGCTCACAATATTTGCGGCAGCACCACGCCCGGCGGGATAATTCAAATCGAATTCTTCCTGTGTCAAGGTCTGTACGAAAGTATTGATGCCTTCATCCATCCATGTCCACTGACGTTCATCGCTGTTGACAATCATTGGAAAAAAATTGTGTCCGACTTCGTGTATAATAACTCCAAGCATTCCATTCTTGGAACCCTCAGAATAAGTACCGTCTTTCTCAGTTCTTCCAAAATTAAAACAGATCATGGGATATTCCATTCCATTTGAGGCTTCAACAGAAATAGCCACCGGATAAGGATAGGGTATTGAGAATTTAGAATAAGTTTGTAATGTATGTGCAACAGTTTTTGATGAATATTTGCGGTAAAGTCCATACGCTTCTTTGGCATAGTAACTCATGCACAACACCTTTCTTCCTTCGATAAATGTGGGCACGGCATCCCAAATAAATTTACGGGAACTTCCCCATGCAAAGTCCCTTACATTTTCAGCATGATAAATCCATGTTTTGGTGTTGGCAGATTTCTTCAATTCAGACGATTTGGCTTCCTCCAGTGTGACTATTTCTATTGGCTCTTTTGCATTCTGCGCCTTTTGCCATCGATTGTACTGAGCTGTTGTCAAAACTTTTTTGTAATTCTGACAAACACCTGTTGCTGCAACCACATGATCATCGGGTACCGTAATGCGCACTTTATAATTTCCAAAAGGCAATGCAAATTCAGCCCTTCCTGTAAACTGCTTGTGCTGCCATCCCTGAAAATCGGAATAAACACACAGCCTGGGAAACCATTGCGCCATGGTGAATAAATGATTTCCATCTTCCGGAAACAATTCATATCCGCCCCGACCACCTATATCCAAACGATCGGGAATTTTGTAATTCCATCGAATAAAAAATTTAAAAGACGATCCGGGTTTTAACGCAGCTGGCAATTCAATCCGCATCATGGTTTCATTGATGAAATAGACCAAAGCTTTATTTTTGGCATCCGTGACACTTTCAATTTGAACGCCAAAACCTTCCAGCTTGGCTCTCCGATCGAGTTCTGTTAAATTTCGTTCTGTGATCTGTTTACCCGTTTTACTTTCGAATGCAGCATAATTATTGCTGGATTGAGGGTGATGCTCATTTTCATCCAACTGCAACCAAATGTAATGCAACACATCGGGTGAATTGTTGTAATAAGTCACCCATTCCGATCCAAAAAGATGTAGTTTATTTTCGTCCAATCGCGCATCGATGTCGTAATCTGCTCTCATTTGCCAATATTGATGACCCGGAGCTCCCGAAGCAGTTCTGTAACTGTTCGCATCCGGTAAAATGGTGCCCAATTGTTCAAACCGGTTCCCATGATTGGAACTCGGGTTGTTGCGGATGTTCTGGGATTTCCCGGTTGCAACCAAAATGCAGCTGGTGAAAAGTAAGAACTTGAGTTTATTCATGATTCAATAAGGCTAATGAAGCGTTTTATAAGGTAATACAAAGATAAGACCAAAATTACGAAACTTATCGTAGTTGTTATTTTTCCACTGCCGATTTTTGTGAAATATTGAAAAATACCTTTAAAAATCAGGACTCCGACCAATATTACCAATTGGCCTGCTTCAAGCCCTGTGTTGAAAGCGAATAGAGGACCCATCAGGTTTTCTGTATTCCCCAGCATGGACTTTAACAGATAAGAAAATCCCAGTCCGTGGATACAACCAAATACGGCAGCTATAATATACCTTCCTTTAAAACTCGTCTGATTTCCCTCTGAAAGGAAGAAATTCAAGATACAGGACAAGGCAATGGTTAATGCAATTGCCAATTCAACTAAGGCTGTTGGCAGATTTAGCCATCCCAGTGTGCTCAAAGCCAGGGTCAATGAATGCCCTAAAGTAAATGCAGTAATCAGCCATAACAATGTTTTCCAGTTGACCCAGGCAAAAGGAATGACCAACACAACGATATACAATATATGGTCAATTCCAGCAGGATCTAATATATGAGTAAGCCCGGTGTGGAACCAAAGTCCGAAATCTTGCATACTTGTTAATTTTGCGCAATGCAAAAGTATGAAATCTGTACAAGAGCTTTCTTTTCAAAGATGATGGTCACCCTGAGTGTAGTTTTGTTAACAGGAATGGTGCATCCATTTTACCTGGGGCTTAGTGAAATCCGATACCATCCCGAAAACAAACAACTTGAGATCAGCATAAAGTTGTTTACGGATGATTTTGAAAAATGTTTGTCATCGCACTCCCGAAAAAATATCAGATTATTTGCACCGGATAATGGTCCCGAGGTAGATACTGCAATTTCACAATATGTAGATACTCATTTTCAAATTTACAAGGGCAGAACAAAACTACAGTTGCAATATGTGGGTTATGAAAAATCAGAGGAAGCAACCTGGTCCTATTTTGAAATCCCGTTGACTTCCTTGCCCGAAAATTTAGAAATCAAAAACAGCTTGTTATACGATTGCATTACGGGTCAATCCAACATCCTGCATTTAAAATCCGGTGACCATCAAAAAAGCTACAAGCTCAATTATCCGGATTCTATATACCATTGGCAAACATTCATGACGAATGGCGAATGATGAATGAAGAATAACGAATGATGTATAACGAATGCCGAAGGTCTAATGACTAATAACCATTATGCATTATCCCAATCTCTGCATTAGAATTGAAAATATACTATATATTGTTGATCATCAATATATAATTTCCAATATCTTGCAATAGAATGGTGATTTACAAAAACCCTAAACAAAGCTTTTTGCTTTAAGCTAAGATACTGGAATGCATGAATAGGGATTATGCATTATCTATCATCTATCCTCTATCATCTATCATCTATCATTTCCTTCTTTTATCCAAAAAAAAATGCCCCATTGTGTTATCACAACAGGGCTTTATTTTGATTTTTGAAGAAAATCGAATTACATCATACCTTCCATGCCTCCACCGTGGTGATGATGTCCACCTCCACCCTTTTCCTCTTTCGGCATTTCGTTTACAACACATTCGGTCATCAGCACAACACCTGCAATAGATGCGGCTTTTTCCAAAGCAATTCTTGTAACTTTAGTAGGATCAATAACGCCAGCCTTCTTCAAGTCCTCATATTCCCCGGTGCGCGCATTGAAACCATAAGCTCCTTTTTTAGCAGATACATTCATAAAAACCACTGACGATTCTACTCCGGAATTTTCAGCAATAACTCGTATCGGTGACTCCAAAGCTTTTTTAACAATCTCTACTCCGATTTTTTCATCCTCATGGGTGATTTTCAGTTTGTCAAGAGAGGATATACTACGCACCAGCGCAACGCCTCCACCCGTTACAATGCCTTCTTCGACTGCTGCTCTGGTAGCATGTAAAGCATCATCGACGCGGTCTTTCTTTTCTTTCATCTCCACTTCAGTAGGCGCACCAACATTCAACACAGCAACACCTCCTGCCAATTTTGCCAATCTCTCCTGCAATTTTTCTTTATCGTAATCGGAAGTGGTTGTTTCAATCTGAGCTTTGATCTGATTGATCCGGGCTTCGATCATTTTTTTCTGACCTTTTCCTTTTACTATAGTGGTATTGTCTTTGTCAATAGTAACCTTTTCACAAGTTCCCAATTGTGCTATGTCGCAATTTTCGAGTTTGTACCCTTTCTCTTCAGAAATGACAGTACCGTTGGTCAATGTTGCGATATCCTCCAACATTGCTTTTCTGCGATCTCCAAATCCCGGAGCTTTCACAGCAACAACTTTTAATCCTCCACGAAGTCTGTTGACAACCAATACTCCCAAAGCCTGTGAATCTACATCTTCTGCAATGATCATTAACGGCTTGCCAGTTTGAACAACCTTTTCGAGGATCGGCAACATTTCCTGCATGTTGGAGATCTTCTTATCGTATATGAGGATGAGCGGATTTTCATATTCAACCGTCATGTCATCTGCATTGGTGATGAAGTAAGCGCTCAGGTAGCCCCTGTCAAATTGCATACCTTCAACCACTTCTACAGTAGTTTCCGTACCTTTTGCTTCCTCAACGGTAATAACGCCATTGGTGCCTACTTTTTTCATGGCACTGGCAATCAACTCTCCAATATGTTCGTCATTATTAGCTGAGATCGAACCCACTTGCTTAATTTTTGAAAAATCATTTCCAATTTGCTCTGATTGTTTAGCAAGATCAGCAATTACCTGAGTAACTGCTTTATCGATCCCTCTTTTCAAATCCATCGGATTTGCTCCTGCCGCAACGTATTTCATACCTGCAGTTACCATGGCCTGCGCCAGAACGGTAGCCGTAGTTGTTCCGTCACCGGCCAGGTCGTTTGTTTTAGAAGCAGCTTCCTTCAACAATTGCGCTCCCATGTTTTCTATAGGATCTTCCAATTCGATTTCTTTTGCTACAGTTACACCGTCCTTAGTTACCTGAGGTGAACCGAAACTTTTTTGGATGACCACATTTCTTCCCTTGGGTCCGAGGGTCACCTTTACTGCATTCGCCAGTTGATCAATACCCGATTTTAATCTTTCGCGGGCGTCTGAATTAAAACTTATTTTCTTAGCCATATGATTTCAATTTGAATTTTTAAATGGAATAATACTTGAACTTAAATAATAACGAGAATATCGTCTTCACGCATGATGAGGTAATCCATACCCTTATAGCTGAATTCCTGTCCGGCATATTTGCCGTAAAGAACAATATCTCCTTTGTGGACAGTCATCATATTGCCGTCCTTTCCCGGACCAACAGCAATAACTTCACCTCTTAGTGGCTTTTCTTTAGCAGTATCAGGTATGATGATACCCCCTTTGGTTTTTTCTTCTGCCGGAGCCGGCTTGATCACGACGCGGTCATTAATTGGCTTCATATCGATAATTTTTTAAATGAACAGATTAATTTTGGTTTTGAACTACCTGCCGAATGCATACATTATGCCAAGCAATAATTTTGGTAGTTTTGGCAGTAAAAACAGACAGCTTAACCCTTGTCCTGCTTATTATTTAAAATTGAAAATAGACAAAATGTCATAATAGCTGGATGTAGGAAATCCAACAAGCTAAAAGGCAGCTGGCAAAAATTACCACAAAGCCCATTTTTTAAAATCCCAAAAAGTTTGTTTTTCGTTCACTGGATCATCCAAAAAGTTCCGGCCAGCAAGTGGATAATACGGGTCTGCCATTATCGATCAAGCTGATTAACCGGCTGTATGTTCTGCACGAGCTGATCCCGATTTTCGTGAATAATTGGCGCGAAAAAGAATTATGATTTGATTCCTTGATCATTTAAATCAGCAAGATGAAGCAACCCGGGAGCTCGAATTATTAGCATATCTTGCTTATTATCAATATTTTATGGAACACTTATGCAATCGTCCCGATGTACACAAGACTGGGTGTCAATTTGGAAAATTGTATCAATTTTTGAAATTTATCTCATACCCCTGAATTTTTGACCTGAGTTGAGGCCGCTGGGAACCGGCACAATTCCCTTTTATTGTTAATAGCAATTTTAAAGGTGGTCGTTCATCCTATGCCAAAACCCATTAAATCAGCTGGATACAGATCCATTGATTCCAAGAATGAATCCTCAAAATTTTCTGTATTCCGATTAATAGACAATTCCGTTATTCGGGCTCAGGGAGTCCTTGAGCCGGCAATTCGACCGCGGAAACCTGCCAACTCTTATTTGTATGTGTTTGTTCTTCTAAAACAGGCTTGACCTGTTCATCCACTTCCTTGCACCAGCAGAAATTAATCTATATAAAACGAAGTGAATCCATCACAGGCATCATATTTAAAACTTCCTGCATATCCCATTCAAAAAATTAGGTTCCAATAATCTAAATCCGCAAACAATCATCCAATTCAGACAAACACAGAATAGAAATTAAACCTGCTTTAATCAGAAGATTATATTCCAGAATAAAGTTATGCTGTCAGTAAATAAGATTGTCCGAAATTTCTTGCACGAAGCTCGATTAATCATTTATTTTGAATCACCAAATGAAAATTCATTCAGAAAAGCAGAAGGAATGCACTGCTTTTTTTTCCAATCATATCTGATGCATTTAGTACTATGAGAACAGCCAGGCCGGTCCAGATGAAACTTCCGGCCTTTTTTTTAATATTATTTTTTAAATTGAAAATCCTCTTTCACAAGATTTATAAAACAGTATTTTTTTACTTGTAGTAAATAGCATATAATTTTATCGAACGAATAACACTTGATCTTTTGTTTAAAAAATCAGGTCAATAAATTAGAATTTTTTATGCTATTTAAAATACTCAGCTAGTTTACTTGCTATGTACTCCTGTTGTTCAAGACTGAGTTCATGATGAATTGGCAAACGCAATAAGGCCGCTTCAAAATAATCAGCATTCGGCAAATGCTGTTTTCCGGCATTGGCATAAAATGGACTTCTATGTAAGGCCAAATAATGAAAACAAGATTCAATCCCAGCTTTTTTTAAAAAGTCAATCAGATCATTTCTTCGCGTGGGGTCTTCCAGGCAAATATAAAAATAGGATCCATTGATTTGGTTTCCCTCCGGACATTCGGGAAGAAAAAAATGTCCCTGTTGCTGTAAAGATCCCAATAACTGAAAATAATGATCCCATACCATTTTTCTTTTCGAAATCAAAAATTCCAGAGCCTGCAGTTGAACTGATAATACACAGGATTGAAGAGCCGACATGGTATAGGAAGAGCCATGACTGACCCATTCGTATTTTGAAAGGTTCAGCTCTTTATATGCTCTCCGGTTTGTACCTTTTTCAAATACCGAATCCGCAAGTTGTATATAAGAATTGCCTTTAAGTAAAAGGCAACCTCCTTCCCCACAGGAAATAGGTTTGGTATAATGAAATGAACATGTTGCAAAATCTCCAAAACTACCCAATGGCTTGCCGAGATAACAGGCTCCAATGGCATGTGCTGCATCTTCAATCAAGGCTATATTATGCTGATGGCAATATTGCAGAAGTGGAATCATGTCCACCGCAATTCCTCCGTAATGCATGACTACAATGGCCCTTGTTTTTTTAGTTACCAGCTTTTCGATGGTTTGCAAATCGACAACAGGTCTATTCGGTAAACAGTCTGCAAATCGCAACTGACTTGTCCGCAAATGAAATGCATTCGCAGTTGAGACATAGGTATATGAAGGCACAATGACTTCATCACCTTCCTTTAAATTCAATATCAAAGCACACATTTCGAGTGCATCCGTACAACTGTTTGTCAAATAACACTTCTCTGAAGCAAAAACCCGAAGTAGCCTATTTACCACTTCTTCATTGCATGAATGATCTGTATTTAATGAAGCACCCTTCAGGAAATTCAACAAATTGGATCCAAGATCCGGGTGGAGATATTCGACATGTAATTGGATATTTTTCACAGTGCGCCCGATGCTAAAATGACCTTCCAAATGTACATAGAAATTGAATTCAAACCCGTTTCCACTCATTTACTGATTATACAAAGTTGACATTTCCAAAATTTGCCAGGTGTATATGAAGTCTAAATACCTTGCAGATCACATAAAACATTCCCATTGTTTTAGAATAAATAAAAGAATCGGAATATGTAAAATAAAACCTCATGAGCAGGCTATCTGCAACTTATTGACACAGGTTATTATTAGATGTAAGGAAAACGCATTGTTGGATTAAAGAATTCAAATAAAAATAATGTTCTTCTCAAACAGCCGGTGTTAATAAGCTAACTTTGTTTATTCCTTCAACATGTTGGACTGATGGGACATTCTATGATGAGTTCTGGCAAAAAACAAAGTATTGAGGCCTCGGTAATTCAAATCCTTGCTGCAGGAATTGGAACTTTGAGTACTTTGTTTTTATACCCCAAGGACCTTGAACTTTATGGAATTTACGGTTACCTGACCAATACAGCTTCGCTGATCGTAATTTTTGTGACGCTGGGATTTGGCAACGTACTCCTGAAGTTTTACCCTTATTATAAAAATCAAAAAAACCATGGAGGATTTTTCGGATTCATAACGCTTGGTTATCTTACCGGTATACTCCTCTTTACTTTGGTCTTTTGCCTGAGCTATGCCTATTTTATTGAAAAATTTCATTCAGAAAATGCGATTGCTGAGTTTTATTTTTTGTTGTTGCCATTTACACTGTTGCTTGTAGTATATGAGTTTGCTTCACAGCTTTGCATCAATTTTCAAAAAATCAGCTGGACAGCCCGAACTGCCTTTGTATTAAAGTTGATCCTGCCACTGGTATTCATTCTCACCATTCAGGATCACATCAGTCGCTTTGAATTCATCTTGTTGATTTTCATATACTACCTTATTTCATTGATCTGGCTATTTTCCGGACTTTATTTAAAAGCCGGATTCTTAATAAAGTGGCAAAAGCATATATTTTTTGATCCGGGGCGAAAAGAGCTGTTCAAATTTGCCGCTTTTTCCTTGATGAGTGGCACCAGTGCCATGATGGCATTGAGAATCGATTCGTTTTTCGTAGGCTCGATGATCGGTGCAGAAGCAGCGGGTTTGTTTACGCTGGCGATGTTCATGAGCAATGTAGTTTTTATTCCGGCAACCGCCATCACAGATGTCCTCAACCCAACCCTGGCAGCATCCAGTAAAGACAACGATCATAACGCTCTTTTAAAACTTTACCAAACGGGATCATTGCACATGATGCTGGCTACATTTTTTCTCAGTGTGATACTCCTTAACTCTTTTGAAGCGCTGCATTTCATCATGCCGAATACAGGTAAAATCGCTGGAATGAAATATGCTTTAATTTTTCTGCTGCTGGCGAGGCTGTCTGATGCTGCAACTGGACCCAATCATCATATTTTAGCTTACTCGCAGTTTTACCGTTTCGAGTTGTATCTGCTCATTGGGATGGCTGTTGCAAACATCATTTTGAATTACTACCTCATACCGGATTGGGGTATTTCCGGTGCTGCATTTGCAACGTTTATCTCAGTGACCACTTATAATATTTTAAAAACTTTGATCGTATTCAGTTTGCTGAAGATGCAACCCTTCACCCTGGCAAGTCTAAAAATTCTTGCACTCAGTATTGTGGTCTTATTGGTTTTTCAAAACAGATTTGAATTTGAAAACCTTTATTTAAATCTGGCTGCTCAAATTATTTTTTCGGCAATTGCATTTGTGTCTTTGGCTTTTTTTTGGAAATGTTCTCCCCAACTGAATCAGATCATATTAGAAAAATTAAAAAAGTTCGGCATGAACCATCGTTATTAAAATTCCATTTTTCTTTTCAAGCATAATTTTGAATATATAAACTAGTTGACAATTTCGTTTAATCATGTAAAACATGGGGTCGGAATTTACCTAACAATTGTTATGATTGCTTCCGAATCCATTTTTATAGCATCTATAACCTGAGTCCATTTCAATGTATTGCTTAAAAGTTTCCCGACAAAAGGGTGTGACTATTTATAAATGAAATTATATGGCTATAGGAGTATTTGCGATTGTGTTTCGTCGAGGCAATGCTATTTGCGAGAACAATCTCATACTAATTTCATAAATAAAAATTCACCTCCTGATCTTAAAATCAACTTCATGAAAATGGGGAATATCAGAAACAAATACCTTTTCAACTCGTGCATCCGGCGAACCGGTACTGCACCAACGGATAAATGTCTCCATGTCCGGTAAGTTTCCAAATGCCTCAATGCATACATCACCATTACCGAGGTTCTGCACCCAACCTTTAATATTCAAGGACCTGGCTATGTTCTGGGTATATGCCCTGAAATATACACCCTGAACCTTTCCCGAGATCTGTATCCTCACAAACCGTTCGATCATAAAAACGTCGTATCTTTAGCCCTCAAATTTACAATTCAGCCATGCATTATCATCAACTGGGAAAAATTCCTCCAAAAAGACATACGCAGTTTCGCAAAGAGGACGGAAACCTGTATCAGGAACAGTTGTTTTCTACAGAAGGCTTTTCTGATTTATATTCCCTGCTTTATCATTGCAATCCACCCACCCAAATCTTGCAAGTTGATCATCCGGTAGATATTCGTCCGAAGACCTATCACGACAGGCAGTTGAAACACCGTTGCATGAAAGGCTTCCAAATTAAACCGGAAAACGATTACCTGAAAAGCCGGATTCCGGTTTTGATCAATGATGACTGTAAAATCATTCTTGCCGCACCTTCTTCCAGCCAGGTAGATTATTATTTTAAAAATGCAGATGCCGACGAAGTCATCTTTATTCACGAAGGCCAAGGAGTTCTCAAAACCATGTATGGCAATCTGGATTTTGCTTATGGCGATTACCTTGTAGTACCGAGAGGTACGATCTATCAGATACATTTCAATGGAACACAGAATCGATTACTCATTGTAGAATCCCACGGACCCATTACATTTCCAAAACGTTATCGCAACGATTTCGGACAATTGATGGAGCATTCTCCTTTTTGCGAACGCGACATCCGCAAACCACTTACACTGGAAACCCACGATGCGCAAGGTGATTTCCTGGTTTATATTAAAAAACAGGACATGCTTTATCCTTACCATTACCAGAATCACCCGTTCGACATTATAGGCTGGGATGGATTTGTATATCCATTTGCATTTTCAATACACGATTTTGAGCCTATAACTGGACGGGTTCATCAACCACCTCCGGTACACCAAACTTTCGATGGCAAAAATTTTGTGATCTGCAGTTTTGTGCCCCGTCTGTTTGACTACCACCCCCTGGCTATCCCGGCTCCCTATAACCACAGCAACATCGACTCAGATGAATTACTTTATTATGTCGATGGCGATTTTATGAGCAGAAAACATGTTGAGAAAGGCATGATCACCCTGCATCCCGGAGGAATTCCACATGGACCACATCCGGGAACGATCGAGAAAAGTATAGGTGCAAAAGAAACCAGAGAACTCGCTGTAATGGTCGATACATTCAGACCTTTGCTGATGACAGAAGCAGCAGCAGGGATAGAAGACCCCGATTACCATAAATCCTGGTTGAGCAACGGCCATACCGGAGGGATCCTTATGAACAATATTACATCCTGATCGATTATTTTTAATGGCAATTCAAATCACGTAACATGCAAACATTGACAGATTTAAAACCGCAGCAAGTGGCAGATGCGTTTCCCATTTTGGGCACAGATTACATAGAATTTTACGTTGGCAATGCCAAACAGGCTGCACATTTTTATCAAACCGCTTTTGGTTTTGAATGGGTGGCATACAAAGGTCCTGAAACAGGCAACCGCGAGTTTTGTTCTTACGTTTTACAGCAAAATAAAATAAGATTTGTTTTTACTTCTGCTTTGCTGCCTGAGCACGAAATAGCACAACATGTCCTAAAACACGGAGACGGTGTCAAAGCGCTTGCGCTTTGGGTAGAAGATGCAAACAAAGCATATGAAACAGCCATATCCAGAGGTGCTGAATCCGCTTTTGAACCCATAATACTGCATGATGATGGTGGTCAAATCATCATAGCTGGTATTAAGACCTATGGAGAAACAATCCATACTTTGGTCGAACGTAATAATTATAATGGTGCTTTCATGCCCGGATTTCATCCGAGAAAAAGCCTGCTTCAACCAAAATCAACCGGACTGAAATATGTTGATCATTGCGTGGGCAATGTCGAATTGGGCGACATGAACAAATGGGTGAAATTTTACCAGGATGTAATGGGTTTTAAATTGCTCATTACGTTTGACGATAAGGACATTTCGACCGAATACACCGCATTGATGAGCAAAGTTGTTTCAAACGGAACCGGATACGTAAAATTTCCGATCAACGAACCAGCCAAAGGGCGAAAAAAATCACAAATTGAAGAATATGTGGAGTTTTACAGGGGAGCAGGAGTCCAGCATATAGCGATCGAAACCGATAACATCCTGACGACTGTCGATCAACTCCGAAAAAACGGCGTTGACTTTTTATACGTACCCGACAATTATTACGAATCGCTAACTGAACGGGTGGGCCAAATTGACGAAGACTTAGATGAGGTTAAACGCCTGAACATCCTGGTTGATCGCGATGATGATGGCTACCTCTTGCAAATTTTTACAAAACCTGTTCAGGATCGCCCAACTGTCTTTTTTGAAATCATTCAAAGACGTGGTGCCCGTTCCTTTGGAAAAGGAAATTTCAAAGCCCTGTTTGAGGCTATAGAGCGCGAACAGGAACTCCGAGGCAACTTATAAGATCAAAAATACATGAGCTAATTCATTAACCATATCAAATTGAACTTTTTGCGGCGTGGCGAAGGTGGCGATTTTCACCACTGATGTTCATACGAAACGCAACTTATTGTTGAATCTTAAAACTGTCATCCGAAGCACCGCAACCGATATTACGCCAAACCTGTTGTTCCCATCAGTTTTTCTATTTTTATCTGACTCTTTGTTTTTTACAAAAATATGTCATAGTTTTGTACCTGCGTCTGGGAAGAGTCGCCAAGCGTCTCTACTACGGGAATAATTCCCTGATACCAGTCGCTTTTTTTATGCCCTTTAGTCAATGGTATATTTTTGTTACTTAGACGAATCAGGGACACCAGAGGTGCCAGGCAATACCAGTCACTATGTTTTGGCAGGTCTTTCAATACCCATTTCTTATTGGAAAAAATGTGAGATAGGAATATCGAAGATCAAGGGTAAATATGGCTTGCAAGATTCAGAAGTCCATACAGGATGGATAGTCCGCAAATACCTGGAGCAAAGTAGAATAGTTGGATTTGAGGCAATGGATTATGCTCAAAGACGTCACGAAGTTTTAAAATTGCGGAAAGCAGAACTTTTGAAACTCCAAAAGAGTCAGAATAAAAGTCACTAAAAACAGACAAGGAAAAACTATCGTCAAACAGAGGTATACATACATTTGACTCATAACGAGAGAATCGCATTTATTCAAGAATTAGCTGATTTAGTAGGCAGCTGGTCTTTTTCAAGATTGTTTGCTGAGTGTATAAATAAGATTCATTTTGACCCAGCAAGAGCACAACAGACAGTGGATGAGCAGTCATTGGAACAACTTGTTTCTCGTTTTGAGCAGTATATGAAAATTGTGAGTAAAAGCACACAAAACTCAAAACTTTTTGGAACATTAATACACGATAACAACGACACTGTTTCTCGAAAACATACTGAATTAATGAAGAAGTTCCATCGTCACGGAACTTTATGGACAACCATAGAGCATATTATTGAAACTCCATTTTTTGTAAATTCTGAGCTTACAAGTCTTGTCCAGATTGCAGATTTATGTTGCTATGCACTTAGAAGATATTTCGAGAATGATGAAACAGATTTATTACATCGTATTCAAAGTCGGTTTGATAGAAAAAACGGAAAGATTGTCGGCATTCGTCATTTTACTGATGCTACTTGTCAGTGCATGTTCTGTGTTTAAAATTGGTTGTAACTATAACTAACAAGCATTAGTTGTATGGCAAGTTTACTTGTTATAGAATTTTAACCTCTATTGTACATCGGGCACAGCCAATTGCATACTGTCCTGTTCCATTATCTTTTTCATTTCAAGATAGAGACTTGAACACACCGAATCCATTCTGTACAATCCTCTTTCAAAATCGGGGCCTATTTGTTTATCCATATCCATAAACATCATTATGGGCCTGAAGAAAAAAGGGATGTCGCCCTGGTCATTCCATTTAACCTTTGTTTTGTCTTCGGATTCATACGTCAAATGAAAACTTCCCCTCGATTGCATTTCAAAAGGCACTTTATAAGTCAGCAAATAATTCAGGGAATGTGGCGCATTGACCGCTTCAATTTTTAAAGATCCGGTCCCACTTTTGTTTTCATCTCCTTCCCAATTCATGACAGATCCGGGATCCCCGTCAGGACCTTCATAACTATTTTTAACGGTGGGATCTTTTTCGATCCAGGGGGACCAGTTCTCCCAATTTCTGAAAACAGAGATCTGGTTAAAGACCAGCTTCTGTGGGGCTTTTATCCAGGTTTCTCTTTCAACAGTGTAACTTGATTTTCCTAAAAAAGCCGCAATGATATAAATCACAGCAATTGCAAAAGCTACTTTGATCAGATTGAAAATAAATTTCATTTGTTAAATATTTATGAGATTTAAATTAAGGCTGGTCATTTATCCGTTACTGAAATTTCCTATTTATCTAACCATCAGAGATATTAAATCTATGTGAATTATATCAGATGCAAATAGTGCCCCGCCTAATCTGCAGACAAGATAAACAATATTTTACAACACTTAACCAACCTTGTTCAATTTTCATTCCGGTCAAAACGGATCCGAACCAGAGATAACTTTCCGTTATCTTCACTCGGTATGATGATGGTTTGGGCATCGAGTTCCAGAGCATCCCTGAACCGGAGATTTAAATTTTTATAACTCGTATTTAAAACACTTTTCCGGATGTGATCGCCATTTGGTTTTAACAGGTACTCCGAAACCGTTCCATCGGAATTTACTGCATCGTTAAAAATAATACGTAGAAATGCAGAAGTACTAAAAATAAAAAATGAACTGAATATCCCGTCATCATCCTGTGAATACTGCCTTTTCGGCAATACGCGTTCCCAATTGAGTTCACCCAAAGGCGAAAAATGAACCACCAGTACATCGTCAAAATAATAATCAAACCAGCGAGAAGCAAAATTTGTCGAAGGATCTATAGAAGAAAAATAAGGCCTCCTGCTGATCTCTTTGGTATTTTCAAAAAACAACAAACAGCCCCCATTTCGGGTAAGTACCAGGTCCTGCAATTTGAGCTCACCATCTCGCCATTCTCCTTTGTGATTCACTTGTCCTTTCCATTCTTTCATCAGCTCCTGGGAAAATGGAATTTTTCTCAGATCAGTATTATTATTTTCAGAATGAAAGTTGACTTGTGCAAAATAATAACCTTCGGGATATTTACCATTCTTTTCAGAATAAAGACCAGCCATGACCAGTTTATCGTTGATGGGATCGTGTTTGATCCGGGTCTGAAACAGTTTTAATTCGTTAGGATTTAAGTAATGCTTCACCGATAACCGTCCTTCCGTATCAATCGACTGTACATATTCCGTTTTTTTATTCTTCTTCTGGTCAGAATTTTCGTTTTTAATGTGCAAATAAACGATCCCGGATTCTGAAATTAATATTTTTTTAATTCGAAGATCTTCTTCGTCTTCTCCTATTTCCTGAATTGATTTTTTATAATAAATGGAATCTTTTTGGCGGTTGTAAAATAAAATAGATTTTTCATTCCTGGCATTTTCATATCGGATGCAAATCCATGTATTGTGTTCGGAAGAAGTTGCAGAAACAAATCTCGTCAAAGGCATTTGAGATTGATCTAACAGTATCCGTTCGCCTAATAAAACACCCCCTGTCGTATAATGTGCCAGCATCAAATGCTGCGTTTCTTCAGTTTTTGTAGAATATAAAATACTCAGATTTTCCTCGTTTTGGTACATGTCCACTACCCTCCATTTCTTACCGTTTAATTCTATCGATTTTTCCGAACTCCAGTTAAATTCCCTATCCAGGGTTTGGATACTCAACCGAAATGATTTATCCCGTACCAAGGAAATATGACCACTTGGATGATTAAAAAAATAATAAGCGAAATCGTTTTTAATATTGATTTCAGGACTAATCGAGACGGACTGAGCAGCGAAATGCCGGACCCATAACAGGAGTATAATTAAGCTGCAACGTCGAATGCATGACATATCAAAATATCCCTTTATTTTGCACATAATTACAAATAAAACGGATGAAAGCCCAAAAAATAATCGAATGTGTACCCAATTTCAGCGAGGGCAGGGATCCACTTGTCATTCAGGCCATAAGCGAATGCATTTCCAGAGTTTCGGGGGTAAAATTGCTTCATGTCGACATGGGACAATCAACCAATCGAACCGTGATCACTTTTGCCGGAAGCCCTGAAGCCGTTATCGATGCTGCTTTCGAGGCCATTCGGATGGCCGCTGAAAAAATTGACATGCGATTGCATAAGGGTGAACATCCAAGAATGGGCGCTACAGATGTTTGCCCATTGATACCGGTTCATGGGCTGGATCTCGAAGAAACGGTGTTGTATGCTAAAAAACTGGGAGAACGTGTTGGCAAGGAATTGGGGATACCGGTTTACCTCTACGAAGCGGCAGCCAGTGCCGGGCACCGCAAGAATCTGGCAAACATCCGGAGCGGTGAATATGAAGGATTAGAAGAAAAAATGAAACAAGATGAATGGCGCCCGGATTACGGAACTTCAGAGTTTAACCCTAAAGAAGGTGCCACAGTGATCGGTGCTCGGGATTTCTTGATTGCTTATAACGTAAATCTCAATACCACTTCCGTCAAACTCGCCAATGAAGTTGCATTTGACGTGCGCGAAAATGGAAGACCCCTCAAAGATGACGCAACCGGACAGTTAAAAAGAGATGCCGCAGGGGAAATCATGCGGTCGAATGGTATGTGTCCATCTGTTAAAGCCATAGGTTGGTATATTCAGGAGTACGGATCTGCTCAGGTATCCATGAATTTGACCAACATGGCGCAAACTGCACTCCACGAGGCTTTTGAAGCTTGCAGAACATCCGCCGAACGACATGGATTACTGGTCACGGGATCAGAGTTGGTTGGCTTGGTCCCCAAGAAAGCTCTGATCGATGCAGGAAAATTTTATTTATCCAGACAAAAAAGATCATCTGGCTTGGGTGAACAAGAAATCATCGCTATGGCAGTGCGATCCCTCGGCCTGAACAGTGTCTCGGAATTTCGCCCCGAAGAACGAATCATAGAATATATGCTTGAAGAACAAAAAAATCCGCTGGCTGAACTCAACCTCCAAAAATTTGCATTGGAAACCGCATCTGAAAATCCGGCTCCGGGTGGAGGATCTGTGGCCGCCTATGCCGGAACTCTGGGAGCTGCACTGGCTGCCATGGTGGCGAATCTCACAGCTCACAAAAAAGCTTATGAATCACAATTGGAATTTTTCTCCGGTGTAGCTGAAAAAGCACATTCGAAGTTGAAAGAATTGCTTTTTCTGGTCGATGAAGATACCCGCGCTTTCAATGGAATCATCGAAGCCTTCCGTTTGCCGAAAACCGGAATAGAAGAAAAGAAAGCAAGAAAAAAAGCCATACGAATGGCCAATAAACATGCCATTGAAGTGCCTTACAAGACCATGAAAGTAGCCTATTCTTGTCTGGAACTCATCCGAAGTATGGCAGAAAAGGGAAATCCAAATTCCATCAGCGATGCAGGTGTTGGAGCTCTCTGTATCCAGGCTGCAGTGCAGGGTGCAGGATTAAACGTACAAATCAATGCCATGGCTCTCGACGACGAAGAAAAAAAACAGGAATATTTGCACAAAGCAAATTCGCTGGAAGAAAAAACTTTAAAGGAAGTTTCCTCCATACTCGTATTTATAAAAAATAAAATCAGCTCACCCGGAACCTGATATTTTATCCAACTGTCATAACATAATTTACATGCAACAAAACAAAATTCCAACCAATTACGGCGCATTGTCTACGCTGATCACCGTATTTTTTTTCTGGGGTTTTATCGCATCCGGCAATGGAGTGTTCATTCCATTCTGCAAGGATTATTTTCAACTCGACCAATTTCAAAGCCAGTTGGTTGATTTCGCCTTCTATGGCGCTTATTATCTGGGTGCTTTATTTTTGTTTGTTTACAGCAATTGGAAACAAAACGATTTGGTTTCAGGTTGGGGTTACAAAAAAAGTATTATCTATGGTTTGTTGTTTTCTTTGCTGGGCTCCATAGCCATGATTGCCAGTGTTGAATTTGGATCGAGAGAAAATGGCTTTACTTTTTTTCTGGTTTCATTTTTTATCCTTGCGTTAGGATTTTCTTTGCAACAAACGGCTGCAAATCCCTTTGCCATTTCTCTGGGCGATCCTTCAACAGGTTCACACCGGGTCAACCTGGGCGGTGGAATCAATTCGTTTGGAACAGCTATTGGCCCGATCATCGTAGCACTGGCCCTTTTTGGAGCAACACATTACGACGATCAGGCATTGCAAAGTTTAAGTCTCAACAGAGTCGTTGGGCTCTATATCGGAGTAGGCTTGCTGTTTTTGATCGCCGCTTTGTTGTTTGCATTTTCCAAAAAAGTTCCGGATGCCAGCGTGCAAAGTAATTTTGAAAGCGCCCCTAAAGCTGTATGGCTATTACTGGCCATGACCATCGGTTTCATCGCCTGTTTCATGCAGGTGTTCAACAGTTACAGAACAGAATGGAGTGAAGCTGATTTGCAGGGGGTCGAATGGAACCGGATGCTCTGGTTGATTGCCGTTCTGGTTATATTGTTTGCAGGTTTATGGGCTTCATTCAGTTGGTCTCAAAAAAATCAAACCGGCTGGGGCGCCTTGAAATATCCTCAGCTATCATTAGGGATGCTTGCCATATTTATGTACGTGGGTGTAGAAGTTACGATTCAAAGCAACATGGGCGAACTTTTAAAAAGTCCTGAATTCGGACAAATCCAAACATCTGCCATTGCCCCTTTCATTTCGATGTTTTGGGGAAGTTTAATGATTGGAAGATGGACAGGTGCACTTCCTGTTTTCAAACTCAGCGTCCAGACCAAAAAAATAATGATGATCGTCGTTCCATTGATCGCATTCGGTGTCGTTCAATTGGTGAATCGAATTGCCGGTAAAGACATGAGCCCTTTGAATGCTTATATCATTTGTGTGGCGGGGCTGATCCTGGCCTTCTTTCTGGCTGGTGATAAACCGGCTAAAACTTTGATACTGTTCAGCAGTCTGGCAATGGTTTGTATGCTCACCGGATTATTTACCAGCGGCATCGTTTCAATTTATGCTTTTCTCAGTGGGGGCTTATTTTGTTCCGTCATGTGGCCCTGCATTTTTTCGCTTTCCATTGCAGGGCTGGGTAAATACGAAGGCCAGGGTGCAGCCCTGCTGATTATGATGATCTTAGGTGGAGCGATCATCCCGCCTCTCCAGGGCAAACTTGCTGACTTGAGCAGCATTGGGATTCACCGTTCATACGGACTAACAGTTGTATGTTTTGCCTACCTGGCATTTTTTGGATATGCGGTCAGAAAACTGTTGTTAAAACAAGGCATTGATTACGACGGACAAATCGATCAGGGACATTGATGCATCATTTTTTCAACCAAAAGGAATACTTAAAATTCAGGAATTGGCTTAATTTTAACCCTACAATACAATTTTTATGAAAAAATTCATTATTTTAATTTTGGTTTTACAGGCATTAACCCCAAATGCGCAGGAAATTCAAGCCATTGAAAGCCAAACATTTGACCAGGTTTTACAGCTTTCAGAAGATTTCAGAAAGCTAAAAGAGAATTACAAAAAAGGTGAAATCGATAAGGAGACCTATAAGTATAACGGAAGAGAAATTCTCAGTCAATTGAGTGCAGTATCTTATGAGGGTTATGAAAAACTAAGTTATGAGCCAGTCCAAACGACATCCACAGTAAATCATGAAGATATATCGACGAATGGAATGCCGGCTGACACCACCCCACAGGACTTTGATATGCCGGATATGGGTTCAGGGAGAAGTCCGATGGGATTGTTGTCGGGTAACAAAAAAAGAACTTCGTTTAAATTGCGATACGGAATGTATTGGAACAGTTTAAAGCAAGGGAAAAAGAATTCAGCTATTACTTATCCCGATTTTAATACAGGGAGTTCCTACAGTTGGTTTGGAGAATTTGATATCCTGCTTAATACAAGACTGGGCGCGGCAAAAAGTCCTTGGAGTCTTTATTATGGAATCGGCTGGGACAACCGGGGTTTTGTTCAAAAGAAAAATGTTCAAAAATTAAGTCTGGTTCAGGGTGACGTAACTTTTTCAAGCCCCACAGAAAAAGTTGATCGCTCAAGACTGGATTTGGGTTTTTTCCGAATCCCTTTAGGACTTCAATTCAAATCCAAAAAATTTGCTGTAAATCTCGGTGGATATCTAGGTCTCAGCACTTCGCATACCCAAACTTTGGAATACAAAACTCCTGATGACGAAGAAGCTGAACTCATTCTGGATAAAGATTACAACTTTACAAAAACCAATTACGGACTGAGTGCTTCCATCGGCTATAAAAGAATTCATATTGGAGTCAATTACGATCTGAATACTTTATTTAAAGATTCAGATGATTACGAATTTAATGCCTGGAGGATTGGCTTGTTGATTTTTTAAGGGACATTGAGGCTTTTCGACTTTTCGACTTTTCGACTTTTCGACTTTTCGACTTTTCGACTTTTCGACTTTTCGACTTTTCGACTTTTCGACTTTTCGACTTTTCGACTTTTCGACTTTTCGACTTTTCGACTTTTCGACTTTTCGACTTTTAAGAAAAACAGGTACTAAAACTAAAAGTTCCTATAAATTAAACTTTTTTTGAAATTTCAGCTGAACATTCATCTTTAAGCTTTATGCTTTGAGCTTTATGCTTTGAGCTTTATGCTTTGAGCTTTATGCTTTGAGCTTTATGCTTTGAGCTTTATGCTTTGAGCTTTATGCTTTGAGCTTTAAGCTTTATGCTTTGAGCTTTAAGCTTTAAGCTTTACAATCCCTTCCCTGCTAATCAATCCGATCTATCAATAAGATCAACGATAAGATCGCTGTAGCTTGAGCTATTGAATCAGCAACAACTTTAGCCCAATCTACATCCTTCTTTTCGCTTTTGATTTTGGCTTGCTTCTGCTCCTTGTAGCCAACATTGACCACAGAGCCTTTGGTAACTTTTGGATATACCTTGAAAAATAAAAAATTTCGGGTGCGATCGATCCGGCCATTGGCATGCTCCACTGTAACCTTTTGAGCATCTCCTGTTTTGGAAATTCCTGCTGCATAATGATCGATGTAATATTTGGCCGATTTGCCTTCCTGAAATGCCACTGAAATGGCGTTGTTGTTGGAGAATAATTTATCGGGATACAGGTCCTGGGCATTGGTAGCACCTGCAATTCTCACCAGATCTTTCTGTTTGGGAATAAAAATATAATCGCCTTCCTTGAGTATGATATTGGCGTGAGATTTTACTTTCTCCAAGGCAAGATTGAGGTCAATGACGACATATCCAATGCTGTCGTTGCTTCTGAATAATGTTGCCCCTGCAGGAAAAGCTTCCGGACTCAAACCTCCCGCACGCGTGACCAAATCAGACAAACGTTCGTTAGGATTGATTAATGCATAGGGCCCCGGATATTTGACTTCACCTTCAAGTTGAACTATTTGCTGAAACCTGAATTCAGGCTGGCTTCTCACCACAATGATGTCAAAGGGTTCCAATTCGTAATTCGAAGAATTCGGTCCGCTTTGTAAAGGAATACCTGTGCTGATCGTTTTAACAACGGTTTTGGCGGATTCTCCGTTTTTAACCTGCATGCGAAAAACATCAATCCTGTTTGATGCAGCAAAAAAAGTATAACCACTGGCCAGGCTGACGAGATCAGTCAGGGTCATCCCCTTCCCATAAGCATACCTTCCGGGATTTCTAACCGCTCCTGAAATTTCGACATACAAGGCATCATCAAAATGACTTTGAGAAAGGATCACCAGGCTGTCGAAATTTTTGAGATAGATATTCAATCCTGAATTTTCAGTAGACATGATTTCATCCAGCTGTACCCGGATCACTTCGAGGTCTTTATTGTTGTTTGGATTTTTGCGGTACAACAGGGCACTGTTGTAGGCATCCGATTTTAATCCCCCCGATAATAAGATCAGATCTTTAACCCGGGTATCTTCCTTCGGATTGAAATTGAATTTTCCTTCCTGTCTGACGGCTCCATGCACACTGACATAGGCCTGGTCGACAAAATTGCTGTTTTTATATATCCTCAATTCGTCCTGCGCCTTGAGCATCAAATTTTCTTTGACATCACCGCCTAAAACTGCATTCAGGTTGACTCTCATCATAGAGAATGTTCCATTGGTATTTTTCCTTTTTAGAAAAGCTATGTCGAGATTGGATTCGCTGGTGAAATCAATTTTGGAAATCAAATCTGAAATTTTCATTCCCTCGACAAACTGATACCCCGCTTCTGCCCGCACTTCTCCGCTCACGAACAAAAGTTCTTCTGCCTTTGTCTGAATGGCATAAACCTGAATCTTGTCGCCTTTTTTCAAAGCAAAATCCGCTTTTTTATTTCGCAAATCATCAAAAGGAACATCGATGATGACTCGTTTATCGTTTTGGATCCGTTCAATCTGAATGGTCTTGGTAATAGCATCTTCAGACAAGCCTCCGGCAAAATGTAAAAGTTGATTCAGATTTTCATTTTCAAGCAATTCGTAACGGTATGGTCTGCTGACTGCCCCTGTTATTTGAACAACCTTATCTGCAACCGGTACCTGAAGGACGTCGTTGTGATCCAGATAAAAGTCCTTTTCTACCTGTGGCGACTCCATGAATTTGTATACATCCAAAATGCTCGTTTTCCCCTGTCGTATAACTTTGATTCTTCTGACGCTTCCAATTTCGGTTGGCCCTCCCGCTGCAGCCAGAACATTGAAAGCTGTATTCACTGCAGGAAGCGAAATCCCTCCAACTTGTCTGACTTCACCAAAAACATTAATATTGATGGTCCGGGATGAATTCAGGCTAAGATCAAACTGATGGTCCTGAAATCGATAATACCGCTTGTATAAATCTCTCACAAGTTTTCTTGCCCTATCCAGCGAAAGTCCTTTCAGAAATATTCTGGGCATCCTGGATGGCAGGATGTATCCATCCGGTTGAATTTCAAAAACATCGTTGTATTGGCTTAATCCCCAGATGCTGATGGTAAGTTCATCGCCCGGCCCTAAAACATAATTCCCCGGAGGGTTTTGGTCTTCGCCAAAACGATATACTTTAAACCTGTTCTCTTTAAAAATATGATGCCCCCAGATTTCCAGTTCATTCGTCCCGGATTGCAATGGTGTTTCTGAGCTGTCTTTTTTTTGAATTCCTGAATTGTCATCGATACCTGGCTCTTTGTTTCCAATCGGTTTCCCGGCTTGATTTGATTTCTTATCTACTGCCGACGGGATATTTTTTCTGGATGATTTTTCCAACTTTTCCTGCTCCAGTTCTTTTATTGCGGATTCAATCTCCGATTGGATGGACAAGGCTTGTTCCGCAGTGAGTTGATCCAGACTATTCAGATCAATTCCTTTTTCCAACAGTTTTATCCTCAATTCCTCCTCGCTGATTCCTCTGGATTCCAACTCCTGTCTGGCTTTTGATTCAGAGTAAGGAATACTCTGTGCACACAAATTCCATAATCCAGTATTCAGGACTACCAAAGAAACCACGAGAATAAAGCAATACAATGTTTTCATGGGCAATGCATGATTTAAATCGCAGGTATAAATTTCATCATGTTTTCTGAATGCATATGCATCCGGACACATTATTATTTTGAATAATGTTTTTTGTAATAATCCATATAGGATCCCGAAGTTACATTTTTCAACCAATCCTGGTGTGAAAGATACCAATCGATGGTGGCTACCAGGCCTTCTTCCAGCCCGATGGAAGGTTTCCAGCCCAATTCATTTTCAATCTTACCAGAATCTATGGCATATCTCAAATCGTGGCCAGGCCGGTCTTTTACATAACGGATCAATTGCCTGGAACTGCCAGGAGTTCGATTTAGTTTTTGATCCATAAGGTCGCAAAGCATACCTACCAGTTCAATATTGGTCTTTTCACATCGCCCGCCAATGTTGTATGTCTGGCCGGGTTTTGCCTGATGAAACAAAAGGTCAATTGCCGAAACGTGATCTTTCACCCACAACCAGTCGCGTACATTCAATCCCTGTCCGTACACCGGCAATTCTCTCTGATGCAATATGTTGTTGATAATGAGGGGGATCAGCTTTTCCGGAAACTGATTCGGCCCGTAATTATTAGAGCAATTGGACACGATCACAGGTAGTCCATAGGTGTGGAAAAACGCTCGTACCATATGGTCTGAACCCGCTTTGGACGCCGAGTAAGGCGAGCGGGGGTCATAGGCTGTATGTTCTGTAAACGCTCCTTCAGGTCCCAGCGACCCATACACTTCATCGGTGCTGATGTGGTAAAACCGGTGTGCAGAATAATCGGATTTCCAGGCTTCCCTGGCGGCCAATAACAAATTCATCGTACCCAGGATGTTGGTTTTCATGAATGCCGTTGGGTCGGAAATCGAACGATCGACATGAGATTCTGCAGCAAGATGGATCACATCGGTGATCCCGAAATTGTTAAAAACTTCTGCGACTTTAATAAAATCTGTTATATCAGCCCGGATGAAATGATAATTGCCGAAGTGCTCTATGTCTGACAAATTTTCGAGATTGCCAGCATAAGTGAGCAGATCCAAATTGTAGATTTTGTAGTCCGGATACTGCTGCACCAGTCTTCTCACCAAATGCGAACCAATAAATCCTGCACCACCCGTAACCAAAAGCCTTTTATCCATTTTTTTAGGTAGTTTTTTCAGACAACACTTCCTTAAAATAAGCATACGTCCTGGCAAGTCCCGGTTTCCTGTCGACCAATGGCTCCCACCCGAGAATTCTTTGAGCAAGACTGATATCCGGCCTTCTTTGTTTCGGATCGTCTTCGGGCAATGGATGGTAGCTTATTTTGGAAGGGCTGCCCGGGACCAATTTTAAAATTTCCTCTGCAAAGTCGCGTATGCAAATTTCCTGTGGGTTGCCGAGATTGACCGGGTTCACATAATCGCTGAACAGCAGCCTGTATATACCTTCTACCAGATCGTCCACATAACAGAACGAACGCGTTTGAGAACCATCTCCAAAAATGCTGAGGTCTTCACCTAATATAGCCTGTTTAAAAAATGCAGGAAGCACCCGTCCATCATCCACCCGCATCCGGGGTCCGTAGGTATTAAAAATTCTGACAATTCTGGTTTCGAGACCATGATACCGATGATATGCCATCGTAATGGCTTCCTGGAAGCGTTTCGCCTCATCGTAAACCCCACGCGGCCCGATCGGATTGACATGCCCCCAATAATCTTCAGTCTGAGGATGAACCAATGGATCTCCGTAAACCTCAGATGTCGAGGCGATCAATATTCTTGCTTTCTTCTCCCTGGCCAATCCCAGTAAATTATGAGTCCCCAAAGAACCCACTTTCAGGGTTTGAATAGGCATTTTTAAATAATCGATGGGCGAAGCCGGTGATGCGAAATGAAGTATGTAATCGAGCTTACCTGGCACATGTACGAACTTGCTTATGTCGTGATGGTAAAACTCGAATTCCTTTAATTTAAAAAGATGACTGATGTTACTCAGCGATCCCGTAAGCAGATTATCCATTCCAATAACCTGAAATCCTTCGCGAATAAAACGATCGCACAGATGAGATCCGATAAAACCGGCCGCACCGGTAATTAATATTTTAGCAGGGTTCATTTGATTGCAAATGTACATAAGAAGCCGGAAGCAGTATTGGATACACAAATCAGGAAAGAAGTATTTCAATTACATTATGATAAAATAAATATGTAATTAGTTATAATATAATTAATTAATATATAAATGGACAGTTTCACCTCATCCCCTGCATAATTCCATTCATCTGACTTATTTTTGAACTTTGAATATTATGGAACTGATTAAAATCCTCACCGGTAATATCTGCCTTGCCAGGCTGTTCCCAATAATTTTTTCGATATGCAATGCATCAGCACAGAAAACTGCGGTGCTCTTTCCCGAATTCCATTACGTCATGGGCATTCCAGGCGCTGACTTGTCAAACAGATATGGGCCCCACCTGGGTATCGGAGCCGGTCTGAATTATCAGCCCAAATCCGAACTTCTAAATTTTGCGATCCGGTACAGCCTCATCTTTGGTTCTGATGTACGGGAAGATGTCCTTAAACCTTTTCGCACAGATTTTGAAGGCCTGCTCATTGGTTTTGATGAATTACTCAGCGAAATGAAACTCCGGGAAAGGGCATGGCTCATTCAGGCAGCCACCGGTGGACTAATTCCTCTGTCGGAAAAAACAACAAAGCGCCTCAGTTTGAAATGGCAACTTGGATTCGGTTTTTTTGAACACAAAATCCGCTTTGTCGACGATGCCAGTTCTTTGCCTCAGTTCAATTCCAGCCTCGTCAAAGGTCTCGACCGGCTGAGCAATGGATTTGCATTGATTCCTTCGCTGGGTTATGAATCTCTTTCCAACCGTGGAAAATTTTCATACTACGCCGGTATTGAAAGTATTTTTGGATTTACAAAAAATCAAAGATCTTACCACTATGATCTGGGCATATCAGAGCTCGGAAAATCGAGACTGGACCTGATGATTCAGATGAAACTGGCCATTTACCTCCCCTTTTATCCGCAAAGTTCCTCGGAATTGATCGAATACTAACATATGTTAGTCCTGTATGGCATTTTGATGGAAATTTATTTCGGAGGCATTCGCTTGATGTCCCCATTCTTGAACTCTGCGAAAGCATTTACTGCCGGACGAAAAAACTGGAAGACAAAAATGCAGGTGTTCAACAACCAATATCCTTCTACCGGAAGAAAGCGCTTGTGGCTTCATGCATCGTCGCTGGGCGAGTTTGAACAGGGAAGAGAACTTCTGGAAAAAATCAGAGCTGAATTTCCGGATTGGTTGATCGTGCTGAGCTTTTTTTCCCCTTCGGGTTTTGAAAAACGAAAAGACTATCCACATGCTGATCTGGTCTGTTATTTTCCATCAGATCGTTATTCGGATGTACAATCATTCTTGGATCTTCTTCATCCGGATTTAGTCGTGTTTGTTAAATACGATTTCTGGTTTATACTGCTCTCCCAACTTCATCGAAGAAAGATTCCGTTCTTTTTTATCTCTGCCATCTTCAGAAAAAATCACTTTTTGCTACACCGGTATTTAAAATCCTTTCTGAAACGGGTTATGAATGCCAAACATATTTTCCTATTGGATAAGCCAAGTGAAACTTACCTCAAAGCAAAAACATACACAAATATTTCGGTGGCGGGAGATACCCGTATGGATCGGGTTTATAAAATTGCCGGGGCGTCCTATTCCGACGGCCGGTTGAATTCATTTTGTGCCGATGCTCCCGTACTCATCTGTGGCAGTGTATGGTCCTCAGATTTCAAAATTCTGACTCCGGGTCTAAAAAACCTGATCGAACGGGGGTGGAAACTGATCCTGGTCCCACATAAAATCGACAAAAGCAATTTGGATGCTTGCAGCAAAGCTTTTCATGGGCAGTTTCAATTTTATTCCCGATACGTCGATTCCCTGGAATCAAAAGTACTTATAGTCGATGAAATAGGCCATCTGGCATACATCTACAGGTATGCATCCCTGGCTTATGTCGGAGGAGGCTTTGGTAAAGGCATTCACAACATCCTGGAAGCCGCTGTCTATGGAATTCCCGTTTGTTTTGGACCACGTTACCAAAAATTCCCGGAAGCTGCAGAGTTGATCAACCGGGGCCTGGCTTACCCCATTGAATACAAACACGAACTGGTGGGTTTTGCCATACGAACCCAGAGAAGCTCGATGGTATATAAAGAAAAAATACTGGCGTACTTTGCAGAAAATTTAGGTGCCAGTGACCGGATCTTTGAAGTTTTAAAAACATATTTAAAGCCTTGAACCCAACATTTAATAAAGATCTAGAAGTTTTAAGCAGGGATTTATCTTCCATTCACATTGCTGTACTCGGCGATATCATGATCGACAGATACATCACAGGTTCGGCTTTCCGCATTTCTCCTGAAGCGCCTGTGCCTGTGGTGTTGCAAAAACAGCTGTTTGACAAACCCGGAGGAGCATCCAATGTAGCAGCCAACCTCAAATCCATGGGATGCAAAGTGAGTCTCATCGGACTTACCGGTCAAGACGAAAATGCATTCCTGATTAAAAAACTTTTAGAGCATTCGGGCTGTGATTCTACAATTCTTATCGAAGATCCTTCGCGCCCGACTACGGTTAAAACCCGGGTGATGGCCGATGGGCACCAGATTACCCGGATCGATGTCGAAAGTGAGGAACCCTTATCTTCCATATACCAAAATGAGGCCCTTCGGTGTTTGGAATCCTTATTTGCTCAAAACAAACCCGAAGTCCTGATTTTACAGGATTACAACAAGGGCTTTTTACATTCCGGATGGATTTCTAAAATTCTGGATCTGGCAAGGATTTTCGATGTCAGGATAGCCGTTGATCCCAAAAAGAAGAATTTCTTTGAATACAACTGTGTTGACCTGTTTAAACCGAATCTGAAAGAGGCTTTACAGCAATATCCCGGAAATTTTAAAGGATTAGACCAACTGCCCGAACTTTCAGAATATCTTATGGACCGGCTCCAATGCAAAACCTTAATGATCACGCTGGCATCGGAGGGGATCTGGGTGCAGACCGGAGAAACTGGCAAAATTTATCCAACCAAAGCCCGAAAAATTACGGATGTCAGTGGTGCCGGAGATACCGTGATCAGTCTGGCAGCGATTTGCAAAGCTTGTACGTTATCTGATGAGTTTATGGCCATAAGTTGCAATGAAGCGGGCGGACAGGTTTGCGAGAAGATTGGGGTAGCTCTGGTGGATAAAGCCTTGCTACTGCAGCATTTGAAGAGTTAATTTGTTAAAATGGCCGCTGAACCATGTTCAAGTACTATATTTGTGGGCTTTTTTAAAAGAAATATTATTCACTTTCATCAATTTACCGTTTTTATGAAAAGAATCTTTACAGTTTTATCAATTTTATTCACGAGCCTTGGCCTTGTCCAGGCACAAACGATCCTTTGGGGTGGACCTTCAGATCCTAACTCTACATTTATGGGAGGTATGAACGGATGGACTACACAGGGCTTAAGTTCTGCCGATCCGGCAAAAGCCGATTCGGCTACTTGGTATTACAGCGCAGCCGCGAATGCTGCCGGAGGTGCTTACTGGGGCGCAAGAGGTCAAATCCAGTCTCCATCGCGTGCAAATGGGGCCATGGTATTCAACTCCGACTTTTACGACAATGCAGGAATTGTTGGCAATTTTGGCAATGGCAAGTGTCCGGCTCCTCACACCGGAGTATTAGTCAGCCCGGTCATCGATTGTTCAGCATTCCCGGGTGTTGCTTTGAAATTCAATCAGTATTACCGGAATTTCCAGTCCACTACATTTGTCGATATCAGTAATGACGGTGGCGCAAACTGGACTTCTTTCCAGGTGAATGAAACCATTCCTGTTAATCAGGAGACGGCAACCAACAATCAAATTACAATTGACATTTCGAATGTTGCTGCTCAGCAAGCCAATGTCCAGATTCGCTTCCGTTTTGAAGGCGAATATTACTTCTGGATCATCGACGATGTTCAGTTAATCGATGTACCTGCATTCGATTTGGCTTTGAACAGTCATTTCTATACACCTGCTGCTTATCGTCAGCCTAAAGATCAGATCTGCTTTGATACGATGATCTTCTCTGCCAATTTGAACAACAAAGGCAGCATGGCTCAAACGAATGTGGTTCTGGTTGGAGAAATTCTCGATATCGACAGAAAAACAGTGCTTTTCAGAGACTCTGTTATTGTTGCCAGACTCGAAACTACTGATGACGATACAACATTCCGTACGGACAATTACTTTGTTCCAAATAAATTGCCATTTGGAAGGTATTATTTCCGCTATACCGTTTATGGTTTGGATGCAAATGGAGACTACAATCAGATTGATAACATACGTCTCGATTCTTTTGAAGTATCCCTTGACGATTACACAAAAGCACCACGTGCAACGAGTGGAGTTAGAGCCGGATCTGGTGCAGGTTATATTTTTGGAAACCTTTACAGAACTTCAAACTGTTGGAATGCAAATGATCAGTGGAAAGCAACTAAAACGCGTTTTTCAATGGTGGCCAATCCGGGTGGAACTTTAGATGCATATTCTGTATCTATTTATTTTTTGAAAGTCAATGACGATATTGAACAAGACTGGTCAAATTTTGATGGAACTGGAGGTATCACTTCTCCATCGATTGAAATTTTATCGGCAGAGTCTTTTACAGGAACAACAGAGCAGAATTTTCAATTGATAGAAGTGGATCTGACTGATTTTAATACAGGAGATCCTGGCATCTTGTTGAAACCCAATTCCAGATATTTCATTGGAACAGAACATCCACCAACACCAACTGGTGCGGTTCCAATTTTCCATTCCATCAGCAACGAGAAAAGTTACAATGCTCAGGCATTTTCAACTTTTGTGATAGATGCTGCCGGAGAATGGTTCAATGGATTCCAAGGTGTAAATACTCCAATTCAGGAACTTCAGCTTGCCTTGGTTTCAAGTACAGACGAGAAGCCATTAGCAGATCATACCATGGAAGTATATCCTAATCCGGTAGCCGATGGAGTGCTCAAAGTTTCTTTAAACTTTGAAAAAGCTACAGACGCCAACATCACTTTGGCTCAGCTGGATGGTAAAATTGTTGGATTCGACAGCCATAAAGCTATTGACAAAAGCATCATCCCGGTTTCAGTTCAGGATTTGAATGCAGGTACTTACCTCATTCGCGTATCTACTGAAGAAGGAACGTTAACCAAGAAATTCACAGTGATAAAATAATTCGCTTTTTCAAGCAAATAGAAAAGCCTGGAAGTTTTCTTCCGGGCTTTTTTATTGCCGTTAGAATAGAACTTCCTCTGCTGGCGCAAGTCTTCCGCCAAAAGGCGGACAAGGCCGCCAAAGGCGGACAAGACCGCCAAAGGTGGACAAGACCGACTTGTGCCATTGATACAATTTATGTTATGCTTCCTTCTTTCCACACTCATGTCAATTCCGATAGATTTTAAAACATATGCTGTACAATCAAGCTCTTCAGTATTCATATGTGACCGGTTGATCGTTTGCTCCGAAACAAATGATTACTAAACACTATAACTTGAATGGAATATTAGGCGATACTTTACGAAATTTTTGCTACTGTGTTTGTTTGAAAATTTGCCACAAAAAAGCACAAAAGCGAATGGAGATGGCTGAAGCTTAATGTATCGAAATATAAAACTTTTGTACAAACACCTTCTGGATGTTGGTTAAAAAGGTGGGTAATGCATCCAAAGTTTGGTGTAGAAGAGAACCATTGGGCGGTACCCAGTTTAGTAGAAGAAAAATGTGGCTGGCTATTTTGTGAAAAATGAATGATAAAATTTCTGTAATTTCAATTGATTTTTGCAGATTTTGGTTCAGCGATTGTCCAACATATATTGACTTTTGATAATTAACTAGTGGATTTCACATCATGAGTAAACTTAGAATTGAAAAGCTGTACATAACCAGTGTAATAATGGTTATGTACAGCCTTCTTGGTTCAAGCCAGATAAGTTTAGGCTTAAAAGGCGGGGTTAATTATGGCCAAGTTCGAGGTAATATAGATCCACCAGAATCTGATCGCTTTGACAATGGAATTGGGCTGAGGATCGGAATAACACTGAATTATAGTATAGGCAGATTAAAATTTGGAACGGGTGGTTTATTGTCATTTAGACCAACTTGTGCCAAATATTCTTTTTTTAAAAATGAATGCGGAACACTTCACTTTACATTCATTGAAATTCCAATTTCATTTTATCGCACATTTCTCGACGATAAAATTCAAACCGGAATTAGTGTTATTAATGGATTCACAAAATACCCACCAATCAGTTTAATTGACGATAAAGAATATGAAATTGATATAGAATGCTCATTAGCCTGGAATATAAACCAAAAATTCAATATTGAAATCTCATATTTGTTCGGAGGCCTAAACCCCTTGTTTTCAGATAGAGATACTCATCTATTTTTTGTTGGTAATATATCCTTAAATTATTCAATTTATCGCATTTTATTACCTAAATAAGAAAGATAAAGTTCAATCGAACTTTTCACTTCACGTTAAATGAATATCATTTATTAGTCAATCAACATTAGGATTATAATTATTGCAGAAAAATAAATCTTTTTATCACTTCAATATTTCATAGGTCAAATACCACTCAGCCAGACATGAACCACAACTAATGTACTCACTAAATGGAGATACACTGCTCAGGCCAGGCTGCAGTGTTATATAATTCTCCATAATTTGGTCATTGATTGAATCAGCATCATAAGCAGATAAATAAATTCTATCAAGTACGCCTTTAAAAGCGATATCCGAATTTATTTTAAACTTTACAGGTGCTGCTAAAACATCCATGTTCTCAGAACGGTCGGATACAAAAATAATTGAATCATTTAAGGTAACAGTAATAAAAATATCCGGACCATTAAAACTATCCCATGTAACTAAACTACTGGTATCAACAAATTTGCTTAGAACAATTTCAGTTAATTTTAACTTGCGAAAAGTTTCCTCGTTAGAGCAAGAAGTAAACAGAATCAATAACCAAGGGAAAACAAAGATGTACTTCATAAACTTTACTTTAATTATACAATTTTAATATATTTATCACATTGATCAAAATCTAATTCTTCTCTTTTTATAGACAATCCTTCTGTAGTCTTAGAAGGATGTTCTGTGTACGATACGGCAACCATTTACGAAGGAAATGAGCTGCTTATACAAATGAAGCAAAACATCGAACTGCTCCTTAATCAGTCTGCTGTCATTCCTTTTACCGTTTTAAGAGGTACAGTAAAAGAAATTTCTTCTGACCCTGCTGGCAATATTCGCTTATTACCTGGAAACCAATTGGAAATTACAAGTTATGCAGATCAATTGTTTACCATTTACTTTACAGATGAATTTGGATGCACTTATACACATCCCTTGAAAGTTACCATTCTTAAAGATTCAAACATTTTTTTGCCCAACGTATTTTCACCCAATGGCGATCAGATCAATGATGTTTGGACTCCTTTCATAGGAAGTGATTATCACATAGAACAACTTACTATTTATGACCGTTGGGGGAACCTTGTTTATACGGTTTCCGGATCTGCACTGTGGGACGGGCGAATACTAAATGGAGATTACGCTTTACCGGGAGTTTATCTTATGCATTTGAGTTTAAAAAACAGATCGAATGAACTTAAAATTGTTACTACCGACGTAACTATTTTGAAATGAATTTCGTCCTGCATGATGAAATTACCGGTATACTCTTCGACGAAAACAATGCAATAATCATATAAGGCCATTTCTAACGAATGTTCGTTATGGATTGCACGACCATCTTGATCTATGTTTATATGCAACATGAAAAATTCCATATGGATCTTAGAGAAATGTGGAGTGATACCTTTGGTCTTTTCCCCTTTTTACCTTTTTATCAAACAATTCCCTCCCGAAACCCTCAGGGTAAACCCTGATTTTCAACACATTTAACTAAAAAAACTTGACAAGCTCCCTGGCATGTATTATATTCGCATATTGTTTAACCACTAAAACCTCTACCATGAGAAAGATTATGTGCATTGGTAGACCCCCCTCTACCCCCCCCCCAATCTACGAAGTCATTCGTAGTTTATCTTAAACAACTTCTTTTACTATTGATGATTGCCCTGCCTGGAATATCGGTCTTTCCGTGAGTGCTTGATTATTATTATCTGATTGCAGCCAGTGAATATGATTCTGATGTTTGTTATAAAATGCAGATTCAATGTGGAAGCAATCCAGTAAATTATTAAAATTTTAATTCAAATCTTTAAATCAGTTCTTATGGAAAATGAAAAATTTACTCCACCCGTTGTATTTTAGATTAGCTTCATAAAGTATCATCAATAATTCGCATACGGGCTCACATTCATATCATCAGCAGCCATGTAGATTTAAGCAAAGAATTCTGCTATTGGTTCTTATTTAATATGACTTCTCCCTCATTGTTAATGAATGAATGCTAATCACAACGCAGTTCCAAAAGCGTGCATTCAAAATTTTGAATGCAATAGGAATAATATACCATTTTTCTAAAATGTAACAAATTAAAAAAAATGAAACATCTACAAAATAAGGATTTATTTTTAAATCCAATTCGCTTTAACAGTATTGTAACATCATTTGACTTTAAGTTTTTCAGAAAGTCATTTATCCTTTATTTCTATTTTTGTTCATTATCTGCTTTAACAACTGAAAATGTTTATGCTGCCTATGTTGATCCACTATTTCAAATCCAGTTTTATCCGGTTTCCAATTCCATATCCTGCAATATGGTGCAGGTTAAAGTGAGGATAAGATTTTACGGAGATAATTCAAGCACTACGGGAGAAACAGTGTATGTGGCTGGATTGCACATTCCGATTTATGGATATCCCAATCCCAGTACTGTAATTACCTTCGATGATGTTGCCACAGAGTTTTCTGTGCATTCGATAGTAAAAGGCCAATCCTGGTTTGATTATGATGGCTCTGTGTCTACATATGGATTTGAATTGACCGGCACCAATCCAAACGGGTCCTGTTGTTCAGGAGACATGGAATTTACCGAAGGGGTGTTATACGATTTATGCACAATATATATGTATGTTGAGGATAATGGATTGGTCCAATTTGAAGACATGGTCACTCCAACAGTAACTTTTGATTATCAGACCAGTTTGAATGTCTGGACTCGTGACGAATTTGAAATAGAACAGACAATTGGAGATTATCCGTTAGAAGTTGAGGAACATTCCGGCAGTTATGATATCAGTGGAACTATTTTTAGACAACCGGATGATCCCAATACATTTTGTCCTGATGGAATGCCCATCGTTGGCATGCAGTTCATTCTTACAGACCCAGATCCCGACATTCAATACAATTCGACTACAGATTTTGAAGGGCATTGGTGTTTCCCGGGCGCTTCCGGAGATTTACATGATGTTATTCCATATACTATGGGAATTGGCAACAAACTATGTGGTATCACTACAGCAGATATAGTGGCTATTCAGCGTCATATTCTTGGTCTCGAAACATTCTCTCCAAGATGGAAAAAATTAGCCGCAGATGTAAATAACAATCAGACCATTACTGCAGCTGATGTTTCCTGCTTGAGGCGGGCGATATTGGGTGTGACCTTTTCAGAAGGACCTTGTGCCAACTTCAATGACTCCTGGAGATTTGAAACAAAGGAAAGCTATAATACCAGTACAGATCTTTCATTTGCTCCAGCATACTATGATTTAACAGGACCAGTCAGTGGTAAAGATTTTTATGGGTTTAAAGTCGGGGATGTCAATAATACTTGTAATAATTGCCAAACTATAAAAAATAATGACCAATTTGAGACGAGATCAAGCACGGATACGCTCACTCTGGCTTTGGGCAATCCGGTAAATACGCTATTGGGGTACTATAAAATTCCCGTATATTCAAAAATCTCCACTACTCTAAGTCTTTTGTCTATAAGTCTTAGTGATCCACAATCGTCCATTACCGGTATCGGATCCTGGTTACTCCAATTTGACGGAAATACCGGAGACTATGATATCAAAAATGCAGGAGCGAATATTGATCTGATATGGAATATGGATACTTTAGAGTATATTACGATCCCGGAAGATACGCTGTTATTTTATATCCTATCAGAGGATTCTACCAATAATTTTTCTCTGTCAACCAGCAACGTAAATATGCGTAATGAATGGTATCCTGAAACCGATGACTTTGGACCTGTCAAATTAATAAAAGAAGTGGGAAGCTTTGGTCTGAAGAAAAATATTAACTTTGTATACCCCAATCCGGGAAAGGAAGAAATTGTTATTTCTTTGAAAGAAATGGGAAATCTACCTACAAATATTGAGATCAGGTCCTTATCAGGACTTATCCTTGAGCAAAGGAACAACATTACATCAGACTTTATCAAAATACCAGTTCGGGAATTTTTAAAAGGGATCTATCTTATTTCCATGCAAAACGCAAAGAAGAGACATACTCAGAAATGGATGAAAATAGAATAAACCAATCCGGGATAATTAAATTGACCTGCTATTCTAAAATCCAACGAATGTCCATGAGAAGTTTACACGTAATTATTTTTTTAATTTTCCTTAGGATGCCGTCAATAGCCCAGGAAGTTTTTATTTGGGACGATGAATGGGGTTTTGGGATAGCAGATCTTTCAAAATGCATCAGTACAAAGAAGTTTCAATTGGCTCACTCCTTTCCTGGCGGCACTTTAAATGTATTCGTAGTTCCTGATGGGAACATTTATCGTTCATTTGAAGTGGATGGTGGCTTACTTAGCTCAAATGAACCCATTACATGGAAACAGTTCAAGAAATTATACGATAACCCACCAAGAAATTTAGGAGATTTAGCCATTGCTATAGCAAGTAATTCCCGGTCTAAAATTATAATTGCTATGTTCGATAATGTTTTGAATAAAACTTATTTAATGTCTTATGACTATTTGAAAGCAGAATTCATTATTATTGGCACCCTAACAAATATCGAAAAGCTGAGAAGCCTGGTTTGCGTAGGAGACAGAGTATTGGCATTTGAAGAAAAATTAAACCCTTTCCGGTATTATAATTTACTTGAATTGAATCTGAATGACTTGAGCAATAATAAAATATTGTTTAGCATTGATTCAAGTCTATGGGTCAAAGATTATAACCCCAGTTACATTTCCCCCTCATTTCGTTTGTTTAAGTCCTTCGATTCCTGTGATTCAGCCGGAATCTATCTCAACAGCCTTGCCAACAACGATTCAACCAGTCGGTTTTATAGAATCGATTTTAAAAACAAAACTTTGAAATTTATATGCGCAATGGATAGTCTAAAGCGGCTTAGAGGGGTGGACGGAGTTACGAGTTTTGATTTTTTAAAAAAATGTAAGTTGGATTTTGATCTGGATCTGAACAATTCAACAGATAGTTTAGGAAATTATCAGGTTCTATACAGTTGTCCGAAAGCCGAACAAAAAATTCATGACCACGATTGGGAATATTACAGCGATGGCCCGTTGGATTCCATAACCGTAGAAATTATTTCCAACACACCAGACACTGCAAATGAATTTCTATTGGCAAAATATCAGGCTCAGGGATTGACTGTAATTGGAAATGGAACCTCTAAATTGAGGATTTTGCCATCGAAGAAATTTTATAGCATAGAAATTAAAAAAATATTGGATGGTATAGTGTATTATAACAATAAATTATTTCCAACTGCAGGCACCCGCAATATAAGAATATCCATAGACATCCCTTGGTTCCAGGATACAGTTCATTGCCGGATTATCGTTCCTGAATTTGATAATGCCGGAAGGGACACTTCGGTATTTCTTTGCCCAGACAGATCAGTTCATCAAATGGAGAACTACCTGGGGCATGATGGCACAAACAATGGCTACTGGCTGGAACCTGAATTAAAAGGTAGTACTTTCGTTGCCGGACTTATTCCTCAAGGTGATTATCATTTTCTTTTAGAACGAGGCAATTGCTTCCCGGATACTGCTATCGTAACCTTGCAGTATTATCCTGATATTGAATTAGCATTGGCTAACGATACTGCAGTGTATGAATATACATTTCAAACGCTCACTGCCGCCGGAAAGTTTACTGGTCAGGAGTCTATAAATTGGTTCAAAAATGATACTTTGCTAAATGAACATACCAGGTCCATTTACTTTGAAATTATTGCAAACACAAAATATTCTATTGAGGTGATTTCTGATGATGGATGCATATTTAGGGATAGTGTCCTATTCAGGGTCAAGCGATATGATGACCTGTGGATCCCGAATGTATTTTCACCCAATGGAGATCAGGTGAATGATCATTTTTTAATTAAAAGTAAGTTTCCATTGAGAATTAATTCTCTATCAATATTTGACCGCTGGGGAAATGTCGTCTATTCAGGCAAAAATGGTTTGACTAATAATGATTCATTGAAGTGGAATGGAAATATAAATCATGAGAATGCTGCGCCTGGAATTTACATTTATCATGTGGAATATGAGAATGGTGATGGAAAAATTAGAAATAAAGCAGGTGAAATACTTTTAATCAGATAAATAACTGATTCCCAATGAATTGCTCTGCTTAGAATCTGTGGCGTAATTTTATATCCAATTAAAGGAAGAGATATATTGTAAACTTTTGATAAAATAAATCGTCTTTACTTTCTTTTAAAATATTATGAAATGAAAAATATTCTATGGCTTGTTTCACTGGTGTTATTTTTAACTGCTTCAGCTAACGCGCAAATCTATTGGAAACCAACTGCCGGACCTCACGGACTAGACATCGCCGATGTATTATTTACCAGCAATAAGAGAATTGTTGTTTCTGCTTACAATTCAGGAATATTCATTTCAGGAGACCGGGGTTCTCATTGGATAAAATTCGCAAAAAATCTTGAAACAGAAACCAGTTATGCATTTCATTTAGCCGAAGGAAAAGACGGGACCATATTTGCCATCATCAACCAAATTTTATATCGCCTCGATGCAAATTCTGATGAATGGAGGAGATTAAGTTTTAATCTCCCTGCAGCAAGCAAGTTGTTCACTAACCCTCATGGAGGTATTTACATTATTGGACCAGATGCAACAATATATTATTCCAATGACGATGGCAACAATTTCAGACAAATTGTAAAAAATGGAAACTTTAAGGCGCTCTCACAAGCCTTTTTTAACGGAAAAGAAAATAACTATATTAACGTTTTAGAAGGAGGCGGGGCAGCTGTTTATAGGTTGAATGATGATGGGACCAATTTGATCAAGTTGATACATTTACCCACTCAACGCATTATTTGGCATCCTGCGGGATACTTGTTTGGGTTTGCCCCAACCTTAGGCATTGTCAGAATGGATAGCAATGGGATGAATCAGTTTTGGACCAACCCCTTTCAAACCTCTGTTAATAAAATTGCTATGAATTCCAATGGAGACATTTTCGCTTTTACAAATGATGGGGACTATGAATCCAATGATTTAGGATTGAACTACAAATTAAATACGACAAAACTATATGAACGCATTGAAAAGAATTCAGAAGTCTATTTCTTCGAGGATCAAATTTATATCTATAACGACACATGCAACACTGGTGACTTTGAAGTAACTATGGATTTTGGCGAAAATTGGGCTTCGCTTGATTCATCATTTTTTAACCCATTAGTTAAGGACTTATTCATAGACAAATTGGGAAGACTGTTTGCCAAAACATGCGGTGTCGGAAAATATTCGTATAGCTTAGATGGAGGAGACACATGGAATTATTTAAAGCTGCCAAGCGACATTAAACCCTCTATTGATTTAACTTCAACTGTATCAGGAACAATATTTGTCCTTTTGAATTCTAATTTGTATAAAAGTTCAGATCTAGGAAATTCATGGGCACTCATTAACTTTCCTTCAGGAAATAATTTTAACAGATTAAAAGGAGATCAGGAAAATAAAATTTTTGCTTTTGGGAATTCCGCAAGTTATTATTCCAAAGACGGAGGTCAGAATTGGAATCCGGTTTCAATTCCGCCTGCCCTGTTTGATAATTTGTATTTTCATCCCGATGGAACGATATTTGCTGTTTCCCATACCATACCCATTCGTGGAATATTTTACTCTGAAGACGAAGGTTTGAGTTGGAAAAGTTCGAAAACAGAATTTCCAATACCCGATGGGTTTTGCATTTCTAATCAAGGCATAGTTTATGCAAGTGGTTCCACAAACTCAGGCTTTGGTACTTTTATATCCTATGATAATTTAAATTCATTAACCAAATTAACAAGCAATGTGTACAGATCCTTGTTGACTGACAACAATGGAACAATTTATGGGCTCATTGAATCCAAATGCGAAAGATCCATGGACGAAGGCAAAACCTGGAGTAATTTTCGGGCAGGACTGCCAGTTTACAGAGTATACAATGCAATGGATATTGACAATCTTGGTCATCTTTATCTGGGTATGGATGATGAAGTGGTTTTTAAAACCATAAATTCAGTAACTGCAGATATAAATGTATCTTCTGATTCTTTAGTATCGGACATTTTTGTACAACCAAATCCAGTATCTCACATTCTGAATGTAAGAATTCATAGAAAAAATTTTAATTCTGGGTTCTATAGAATATTTGATCAGAGAGGATCTTTACAATTAGAAGCTCCATTTTCATCAAATTTTTTCAATATTGATTGTAGTAAACTCAGTAATGGAGTCGTGTTTATGCAAGTATTTGGTATGAAGAGTTTAAAGCCATCAATGTATAAAATTGTGATTTCGAGGTAGAAATTGAAGTGTGTTGAGATCATCCTTTGAACAATGTACTTCAATTAATTTTCGACATTAAGATAAATTTATGCGAATTAAAACATAGTGCGAGAGAATGAGATATAAACGCATTCAAAAATTGAAGTACAGCATTGGTTCTGGGGAAATGTGTGGGTGATCTTCCGCCTTTGTCCCTCGCTGGCGCAAGTCTTCCGCCAAAAGGCGGACAAATCCGCCAAAAGGCGGACAAATCCGACTTGTGCCAATGATACATGAAACTTTCCCTTTCTAACAATTCAAGAATAAATTCCATATTTCAATCATTTTTGACTAATGAGCAACAAATACATATTCATAGATCCTGAGGGAGTTTATTTTGTGAGCTTTGCAACCGTTGGTTGGGTGGACGTTTTTACCAGATTTGAATACAAAGAGTTATTTATTGAAAGCCTGCGATATTGTCAGAAAAATAAGGGAATGCAAATCCATGCCTGGTTCTTGGTGACCAACCATGTACATTTGATTTTTTCTTCAAAAGAACCCGGAAAACATTCCGACACGATAAGGGATCTTAAAAAGTTTACCGCGACAGCACTTATTAAAGGAAAAGCTTCCAATCCAAGAGAATGCAGAAAAGAATAGATGATGAACATTTTTGAGGAAACAGGAAAGAAAAATTCAAACAATACAAAATACCAATTCTGGCAACATGAAAATCATCCAATCGAGATTTATAGTCCGACAGTTATATCGTAAAAAATATTATACGTGCATAATAATCCGGTAGTGGAAGGTATTGTTAATGAACCTGAACAATATGCATTCAGCAGTGCCAGGGATTATGTGGGGCCGTAAAGGAATCATCGATATGAAATTTCATGATATTCCAGCTTCATTGATTGGGTATGTTGATCTTGGTTGAATTGTATGTGCTTAAATGAAAGTTCGGTGGCACAAGTCGGAAGACTTGCGCCAGCGGGGGTTTTTTATAATTTTAAATGGTCTAATTTTAGGGAGGAGGTCACCTGGCCTTCGTTACGAAAAAACTTTCTTTACAAACTTTCAAATCTCTCCCGCAGGGACTTTAAACGCAATTCACCATCTTCCAGTTTCTTGCGTTCTTTGGCAACAAGATCGGCAGGAGCGGACTCGACGAATTTTGGATTTTCGAGTTTTTTGAGAACGGATTGAAGAAACCCTTCTGCATAATTGATCTCCTCTTCGAGTTTTAACTTTTCTGCTGCCACGTCTAATTGTACCGGCAGATCCAGATAATACGTATCGCGAAGCCCAAGAAAAGATTGCGCATTTTTAATTTCAGAATCCGTCAATTCGACTTCATTTAAATTGCAAAATTTGATAAGCAAATAAACATATCCCGGATGGTGTATTAGCGTTTTTTGGTTTCTGTTCAAAATGTAAAGCGGAGCTTTCACGTCCCTGGATACCTGGTGCGTTGCTTTTAATTCGCGTATTTTTTTAATCACATCGCGCAATTCCTGCATAAAATCCAAAACCTCTCTGTCAGCGCTTTGACCTGCAGGATATGCACTTAACATACAAAAATCAGATGGCTCCCTTTCTTTAAGATGTTGCCAGATCTCTTCGGTAATGAATGGCATAAACGGATGCAACAACGAGCAAATATTTTCAAAGATCTGCTCAGCCGTGGCAAATAATTCCGGTGAAATTTGTTCGCCTTTTGGCGGTTTTACCGCTTCGAGAAAAAATGAACAATAATCATCCCATACAAAAGCATAGATCTGCTTTAAAGCATCTGAGAGTTTCAGCTGTTCGAAGGATGATGCTACTTGTAAACACAATTCGTTTTTGCGGTTTTGTATCCATTGGATCAAGAGCTCATCTTGTGGTTTGTTACCCCCACCCAACTGGCTTTCCCAGTTTTTTACCAAACGCAATGCGTTCCATAATTTATTTGAAAAATTCCTTCCCTGCTCGCAAAGTTTATCGTCAAACAACAAATCTCCACCAGCCGGGGAGCTGGCTAATATTCCAAAGCGAACACCGTCTGCCCCATAATCGGCAATGAGTTGCAGGGCATCCGGCGAATTGCCAAGTGATTTGGACATCTTGCGTCTTTGTTTGTCTCTTACCATCCCCGTGAAATATACTTTGCGGAATGGAATTTTACCCTTCCACTCAAATGAAGCCATAATCATCCGGGCTACCCAAAGAAAAATAATATCCCACCCGGTAACCAATACGCTGGTCGGGAAATAATATTTAAAATCGTCTGTATCATGAGCTCCATCGAAAACGGAAATCGGCCACAACCAGGAAGAAAACCAGGTATCCAAAACATCGTCATCCTGTTGGAGATCCTCAATAATCAAACTTGTATTCCCCGTCTTGGTTCTTGCCAATTGCAGCGCCTGTTCCTCATTTTCGGCTACAAAAATATCTTCGCCAAGATACCAGGCAGGAATTCTGTGCCCCCACCACAATTGCCTCGAAATGCACCAGTCTCTGATGTTTTCCATCCAGTGGCGATAGGTATTTTTGAAATGCTCCGGAATGAATTGAATCTCATCTGACTCTACAGCGTTGAGCGCTGGTTGTGCAAGCTCTCGCATTTTTACAAACCATTGCAAACTTAGCCGGGGTTCCACCACTGCTCCTGTTCTTTCACTTCTTCCAATATTGGTGGTGTAATTTTCAATTTTCACCAAAACACCTTCAGCGTCTAAAAGTGGGCCGATCTTCTTCCTGGCCACAAACCGGTCTTCGCCTACAAGTATGCGGGCATGCTCATTTAAGGTGCCATCTTCATTCAGGCAATCGATCACTTCGAGTTGATGGCGAATTCCAATTTCGTAATCGTTGGGATCATGTGCGGGTGTAACTTTTAAAGCCCCGGTCCCGAATTCCGGATCGATATACGCATCGGCAATGACCGGTATAGCCTTGTGAATAAGCGGTATAATTACTTTTTTGCCAATCAAATTTTTGTATCGTTCATCGTCAGGGTGCACACAAACAGCCGTATCTGCCATGATGGTCTCAGGACGTTGCGTCGCAATCGCGATGCCTTCTGTTTCCGAATCTTCAAACTTGTAGAGAATATGATACAATTGGGCCTGCTCCTGTTGATAAAGAACCTCCTCGTTGGACAATACTGTTTTTGCTTCCGGATCCCATTGGATCATCCGTTTGCCTCTGTAAAGTTTTCCTTTGTGAAATAAATCTACAAAAGCCTTGATTACGGCTTCGGATCTGACTTCATCCATTGTAAAAGCTGTCCGCTTCCAATCACAGGATGCACCCAGTTTTTGAAGTTGATCCAGAATGATGCCGCCATACTTTTCTTTCCATTCCCAGGCATGCTCCAAAAATTTTTCGCGGCTGATGTCGGATTTACGAATACCCTGACTCCGCAACAACTGAACGACTTTAGCCTCTGTGGCTATAGAAGCATGGTCTGTACCGGGCACCCAACATGCATTCTTCCCCTGCTGCCGCGCGTGCCTGATTAGTATGTCCTGGATGGTATTATTGAGCATGTGTCCCATATGCAACACACCTGTTACATTAGGTGGAGGGATGACGATGCTAAAAGGCTCGCGATGGTCTGGTTTGGAATCAAATAAACCATGGCGCATCCATTCTGCGTACCATTTGCGTTCCGTAAGTTCGGGATTAAAATGTGGTTCCATTCGGTGAAAGTAGAGTTAGCGAATCGGATATCGGAAGTTCCTCATCAGTGATGTACCCGATTTTTTATTTCGGCTTAATAAAATTAATTTTTCAGATAAATTTCCCGATACCTTGTAGGTCAATTCTCTCCCGGAAAGCTGGCTCAGGATTTTATGCAGCGTTTGCGGATGTACGACAACCATAGCCGATTCGGGATAAATGTGATCTATTTTTTTTACCAATGCGGCGATATCGGCCTGGTCGTAATAAACCACATCGATTTTTTTGGAATCTAAAAGCGGTTGAAGTGTGAGGACATTGTTTCTAAAGGGGGTGGAATAAAATGCTTTGATGTCCTGGTCTTTAAATAATTTCAACAGGTTTAAAGCGCGGTATCTTCCTGGAATGCTCAGACCCGGATCCATTCCAATGGTATCCTGCTCTGCATGAAATAAAAGGAATACCATCTGACTGTTTTGCAATGTCGTTGGCGACACATCAATACTATCTCCAGTGTTGCAATAAACCTGGCCATTCTGAATTTTGACAACGTAGGGTTCATTTTCCTGTGTTCGCGCTGAAAAACTTGCGAACATCAAACCCAAAACTACAATCATTGACTTTAACATGTGCATCTTCCAAACCTTTGGTGAACAAAATTACAAGTTTATGATTATCAATGAATTCTATCAAATATAGTTAACAGCTGATTAACTGGAATGCGTTTTGCCATTTCCCCCCGTTTTAAATGGGGTTCTCAAGGTATAATTTTTTTGCGGCTTGAGGTATTCGAGCAGGTTAGGCACCCAGCGATTATAGATCTTATTCCGATGCGTCACATAACAAACCATTTCTTCGGGCAAAGCGCCTACCGAACTTTTAATTTCAAGTGCGGTCCGCGCCAGAGAAAGAGTTTTGAACCGACCGGAAATACTATGTCGTATAAATTGAATCAAAATATTCAGGTACAGCTGGTACTGTCCGTTTACGGCATCAGAAGTGCCTAAAAAATGCCCGACCAGCTCATCGCCATCGTCGATAAAACTATAAAAGGCAATTAAAGACCCTTCGCTGAAAAATCCAAAGACTCTGAATTTATCCCCCAATTTAGATTTTAAACCCGAAAAATATTGAGGGTGCAAATCGACCAGATTAAAATCAGCGTTATCCGCTGTGCGTTTATAAAATTCGAATAACTCTTTCTCGTGAAGTTGAATATCCTTGGTTTGCAGTTCCACATGTTCAAGAGATGCCGCAGCATCCATAGCCTTTCTCAATCGCAGCCGGTATTTAGATTGCAACGCATCCAAATATTCGTCAAAATTGGACCATTCTTCTTTCAGATGTAAGATCATGGAAGGTTGAACGAAAAAAGGATGCATAAAATTCAAAGGAAGATCCTGGTCCATCCTGAAAGCATTTTTTGCAGGCAATTCTTTGATCAGACAAACTGAAGCTTTGTGTATCAATTCAGGCTCTTCAAACAATGCCTTGAGCAATTGGTCTATCATGTCCTGAACGACAAGCATATCCAGGTCTTTCCTGTATTTAAAACCGTATGCACCGGTAGCCAAAAGATTTCCGCATACCAAGGTTACAAAATCAACCTGGGATGCAATCAGTCGCTTGACGTGTTTATAGAAGCAAGAGATCAACCGTTCGTCCCGACTGGATTTTAACTTTAATCTTTCTGCAGCATTGAACGGCAACAACTGAAAATAAAATGCAGCTGCAAGTCCCTTGTGATCTTCAGCTACAGCATATTTAAATTGAACTTTTTGAGGACGATACAACTCTATTGTTTGTAAAAACTCCGAACTGAGCAACAGCGAAGATGGTTGTATGCGGTCCCATTCAGAACGAAGTTCGCCGATCGATGAAGCGATTCTAAAAGTATAACCGGATTTTTGAAACAGGGTCTTCACGAAACCAGATAAACATGAAAATAACTAAACATCCGTTGAAAAGTTCATTTGTGGATCCATTCTGCGCCGATTTGTTGGAGAAAAAGTATATTTGCAATACATGGAATGTATAGATCCATAACTATGAATAACTTATATAATTTTTTTGTTGGCTTACTGTTGCTATTGACATCTTGTTCGTCGGGCAAAGAGATTCAATATTGGCAAACAGAAAATTCCGCTTTAAAAGTCCGGCTTGATAGCCTTAAAGCACATTGCAATGTTCTAGAAAGCGAACTCCTTAAATTTGAAGAAACCAAATTACAATTAAAAAAAACAGAAACCGCCCTGGTGAAGTTTTACCAAAAATACGAAGGAACGGAGACCGGATTACCAATCAATGACCCTTTGCATAATGAAGGTGGAGGCACGATCAATTACAAGGATCTTGTGCTTCAAAATGATTCTCTAAAAACAAGGATTCTCGAATTGAATGCGAACTTGGACAGCCTCTCTAAAAATATTGGAATTGCCGGAAAAAAATCTTCCAAAAGCAATTCATTAAAAGAAATTGAGAAAATACGGCAACAGAAAATTGTGGCTGAAAAAGAAAATCTTTTACTCAAAAATAAGAATTCAGAACTCGAAACAAAAACTTCAGTGCTTGAAGAATTAAAAGTGAATTTGGAACTTAAAAATAAAGCCTTGCAAAATGCAATGGATTCAGCACTGCAACAATGGACTAAATTTTCTAACGAGACCATTCAAAACCAAAATTCATCAAATCCCGGTATTTCAGAACAAAAGTATGCAGAATCGTTAATTGAAAACGAACAGTTACAAACACAGAATAATTTACTCATTCAGAAACTTGAATATTTAAACCGGCTTCTGGCAGATAAAAATGCAAATCAGGAACAAATGGCTTCCACATCAGCGCTGGAAAATAAAATCAAAGAATACGAAAACGAACTGCACGACAGAGCTCAGGTGATCAAATCGCTCAATGGGTTTATCGACGCAAAGAATTCCGAAATTCAATCACTACTGGAACGATCCCAGTCAAATCAAAATGTTTTGGATTCATTGAATGAGCAAAACCAGGTTCTTTTGAAGCAAAATGCAACCCATGAAAAAAACAATCAAAGTATAAAGGCTCAAGAGCAAGAAATTGAAAATTTGCAACAAGAAATTTCAACATTAAAACAGGAGAAATTAAACCAAAACAATAAGCTTTCTAAACTTCAAAGAGATCTGGATCTTTCTGATACACAATTCAGACGCATTCAAAATGAACTTGCCTTAAAAAATAACGAAATATCGGATTTGAAGAAAAAATCCACGACGGCCAGTAGGCCTGCTGATCGTAATGATGAGGATACAAGGCTGAAAGATAGCCTGGAATACAGCCGGGCGAAAGTCTTAAAATTAGAGCAAATTCAGTCAAGACTTGAAATACAACTGGACTCGCTTCAGGAATTTCGGAAGGGGCTCACACAAAGGATTACTTTTCTTCAAAAACAACTCGAAACTTCTGAACAGGAAAATCTTCAGTTCAAAAACAAACTATCCGGCATAAACACAGCGGCAGCAGACGTCGAAAAAATAAACCCATCGACACCTGCGGTGGTTTCCAGACTGGAAACTCCCATTAAAGAAATGCTCAGTCCCTTAAACACAAAAAAGTGTACCAGCCTGCTCAAAAATCGAACATTGTACATTTATTTGTCTCAGCGCATATTGTTCAACCAGGACTCATACGTTATGAATCCGGAAGGCTCTGAATTGATTAACAATCTGGCCGGTATTTTAAAAAATGGAAAAGGAACAACATTGGAAATTTCCGGATACTCATCAAAAAATTCAGAAGACCGCTTATCCGTGGATGCCATGATCAGAAATGCATCGACAGTATTCAAATTGTTGAGCGCATTGGGATGGCCAGCCAATAAAATGAGACTCGGTGCAAAATACATTGAAAATAACACGAATACAACGATCCACCCACATGGAATTGAACTTCAAATCCGTGAGCTTGAATAAACTCCTGTGCTGCTGTCTTGTTTGTTTTCTTGCAGCAAACCCGGTCGGGGCGCAGTTTGTCAGGTGTAATCTTTATGCTGATACCGTAATAAATAAGTCTCCCACGACACCCGCATTCATGCCCCGGGAACAATTGAAATTTCAATTGGTATTTCATATACTTTACACCAGCCCTGAGGAAAATATTTCGCTGACAAAGATCACCAGTCAGGTTCAGGTATTGAATGCCATCATGAATCAGAATCCTGTTGTAAAAGATTTGCAGATTCCAGCAGAATTCAGGACACTTAAAGCTTCGCCGCAGTTTCATTTTTGCATTGCAGACAAAGATCCCTTGGGAAATCCCAGCAGCGGAATAACGAGAACACCGATCAACGATCATTCGCTTGCCTGCAGAAAAGAATTTGGAATGCGAAGTCTGATGCATAAATCTCTTGGTGGTGTTGATGTCTGGGATCCCAAAAAATACATCAATGTTTATGTAATCAACCGGGAGCAGTGCCCTGTTCTCGGAGAAGCTGTTTTTCCATGGAATGCCACAGCCGAAGAAGATGGTGTGATCATACATTACGCTGCATTCGGATTTTCCGGAAATGCCCACGACAGCTCCAGGTTCGATCAGGGAAAAACCCTGGTGCACGAGCTGGGACATTATTTTGGATTGTACCATTTATCCCGCGACAAGTCCGACTGTAGTGGCGATGATGAAGTTAATGATACTCCGGTTCAGGCAGGAGAATATTTCGGTTGCCCGGGTTCAGGTACAAAAAGTTGTGGTACGACAGATATGTATATGAACTATATGAGCCTGGTCAATGACGATTGTATGTATTTTTTTACCGCTGGACAAGTCAACAGGATGCGCTCCATTATTCAGAATTACCGCAACGAACTTCCCGGAGCTTCCGAGTGTCTGCCAGCAACAAACAAAGGCATAGGCGAAATAGTGTGGACCCAGGAAAACGGAAACTGGATGTTGTACCGGCCTGATTCAGCAAGCTGGACTGCAGATATCGGATTATACGATGTTTCCGGAAAATTTATTTGGAAATCCAGAGCAGATAACCTTAGCTATTATGTACTTCCGGATTTGTTACACAAACTTGGTAGCGGTTTATATTTTGTAATATTGCGCAACGAAAAAGAGCAAAAACTGCTGAAATTTTTTAATCCATAAGAAATTAGAATGAAGTTAAATTTTTATAGATATATTTTAATGACTTTGCTTTTTTACTTTTCTTGTAAAAGCAGTCAGCGAATGGAGGTAGCCGGAATTGAGAATCTGCAACATTGGATTACTATAGAAAAATTACCCTGCTTCGGGCATTGCCAGATCTATCAACTGGCACTTTACAGAAATGGTTTGGCCATTCTCGAAGGGAAAGACCACATGGAAAAAAAAGGGGTATATTTTACGGAGATCAGCAAAGCCAGAGCAGACAAGATGAACCGACTGGAAAAACAGATTAAATGGGACCGCATCAAACCAGAGTATATCGTAAATATCGCTGACTTGCCTATGACGAAAATAAAATATTACGATAAATACGGAGCATTGCAGAAATCTATAGAAGCAAACTCCAATCTGCCTGATGAGCTCAATTCCATTGTTAAAGAACTTACTGAAACCATTAACAAAGAAAAATGGACGCAGATTCAGAAGAAAAATGAAATATCGAATCCCGAAATCATTTATGAAGAAATCATCGTAGATATGGATAGTTCGCTAACCATTTCAGATCTCGAAATGACTTACCAAAATTACCAGCTTAAAACTGTGAACCGGATTTCACCTCTTATGAATCTTTGGCTGGTAAGTTACAATCCTGAAAGAATCGGGAAATACGAAATTCTGATCCTGTTGCGCAAGCAAAAAGGCATCCGGCATGTGAGTTTCAACCGCAGGGTCTTGCCAAGAGAATAAAATATGCCGAATGATCAGGATCCCGCAATTCGCTTAAACAAATCCTGATTGACCGGATCTACAAAAGAAGCATAGCTTTCTTTCCTGAACCAGGTTATTTGTCTTTTTGCATAATTCCTGCTGTGTTGTTTGATAAGAGAAATGGCTTCTTCCCAACTGGATTTTTTTTCTAAAAATGCGAACAACTCTTTGTAACCGACGGTATCAAGTGCCTGATATGCTTTCCATGGCAACAAACGCTGAACCTCATCGAGCAGACCCCATTGGATCATTTCATTAACTCTTTGATTGATTCGTTCGTAAAGCCATTCCCGATCGGGCATTAAACAATATTCCTGAAAGGGAAAACGGGCAATAGGCGATTTTTTATTTACATAATAAGAAAAAGGTCTTCCTGTCATGAAGTACACTTCCAATGCACGACTGATCCTTCGGATGTTATTGCGGTCGACCCGATCAAAATAATCAGGATCAATCTTTTGAAGCAATCCCAGAAAACCATCCAGTCCCTCTTTGGCATACAATTGCTGAGCTCGCAACTTTGAATCTGAATCCGATGCGGGAAGTTCATCAAGCCCTTTTAGTAAAGCTTTCAGATAAAGTCCTGTCCCTCCACAGACAATTACACATGGATGTATCTTAAACAAATTTTCGAGGCAAAACAAAGCTTCTTTTTCAAATGTTCCCACCGAATAGTTATTTTCAGGTTCAATATGGTCGATAAAGTGATGTTCTACGGCATTTAACATATCTTTGGTAGGCTTTCCGGTTCCGATATCCAGTTCCTTGTAAATTTGCCGGCTGTCAGCAGAAATG